>NZ_BAAJPG010000040.1:0-1069 GCF_057547025.1 Thermus sp. KWY1 | reverse complement strand
GCCCCCTGCCAGGGCTTGCACGCTATGTGACGACTCCCCAGACTAAAGTCCGGGGCTTCCCAGGGTGTTTCCCTGCGGGAAAGCACGCGGGGTTTCCCCCGAAGGCTCCGTCCGAGCCCAGAAAGACCTTGACTCCGTATCGGCAGGCGAGCGCAATGCTTCTGGCTCTGCCACGGGTGTTCGTTTGGAGTTTTACCCATCGGACTACCCGATGGAACCCCCTGTAGTCGGTCAACACATTTGAGACTCTGTGGGGACCGCCTCCCCCCGTATTCTAGCCAGGTACTCTAAAGGGGCCAGGCCCCCCAAGGCCCGGTGGGGTCGCCGGCGGTTGTAGTGGTCCAGGTAGGCGTCAAGCTCCCTTTGGAGCTCGGGGATCTGTGAAGGCAACGGTCGTGTGTAGAACTCATCCCTAAAGGTCCGCTGCATCCGCTCCACGTGACCATTGAGCTTGGGGCTCCTCGGCGGTTCATTTGGGGTAGGGGCCCCAAAGAGGAAGAACGAAGAGCTTAACGCCCAAACGTTCACAGACCTCCTCAAAATCGGACATAAACTCGCTGCCCCCATCCACCTGCACCGCACGGATAGGAAAAGGCGCTCGCACCATCAGGCGGGCAAGAAAGCTGGCCGCCAGGTTGGCCGTGGCTCGGGTGTGGACTTCCGCAAGGGAGAAACGGGTGAAGAGGTCGACGGCCGAGAAGTGCTGGATCCTCTCCCCAGGGCCCAGGGTCACGGTGAGGGTATCCACCTGGATAAGGTCGCCAGGGTGACCCACCTCGTATCCCTTGGGCTTCCTTTGCGCATAGGGCCTCCTTGGCCTTCCCCTTCCCTTTCCCCGCCGGGCCTGGGCCAGAAAGGCGGCTACGCTTTCCACGCGGCCGTGTGCTTCCAGGTAGGCCAGGATCCGCCCCACGGTGCGCTCGCTCACCGCAAAGCCCTCCTTCCTTAGGGTCAGCCAAATCGGCCAGCGGCCCCAGGTGGGGTTCTCCTTCCTTAGGGCTTCCACCCGGATCAGCAGATCGGAAGACCAGTAAATCCTCCGCCGCAAGCGCTGCGGTTCATTTGGGGT
>NZ_BAAJPG010000039.1:0-40199 GCF_057547025.1 Thermus sp. KWY1 | reverse complement strand
GGGTAGTAGCCGTTCTTGCGTCCCCCGTGCTGGCGCAAGAAGGCTTCCCGGTCGGCGTCCAGGAGAATCTGCAAGACCTCGGTCACCGTCTGCCTCACCGCTTCCCTTAGCATCACCTGCAAGGTATCCTGGTCCACGGGGTACCTCCTTCCTAATCCTGGTACCCCCCTTTTATACACAAACCCCTACACATAATTCCTTACACGACCACGCCATCAACTCTGTCCAAGGGGATCTAAGTAACAAAAACCGCCTGATTAACGCCTTCAAAAACGCCAAAATCATTAGTCCTCGAGGGTTTGTGCAAATTGACCCCGAAACCAACAACGCGACTCAGCACGTTTATGCGCGCGAGGTGGCACGGGTCAATGGCATCCTCACCAATCGTCTCCTGGCCGACTTGGGCATTATACGAGACCCCGGGAAATAAGAGTCATGGCCCTCCTTCTCCTGACCCAGCTCTTGAACAGCCTGGCCTTTGGGATGCTTCTCTTCCTTTTGGCCCTAGGCCTCTCACTCATCTTCGGGGTAGCCCGGGTAATTAACCTCGCTCATGGCGCCTTCTACATGCTCGGAGCCTATCTGGGCTTACTCATTAGCACTGCTTTGAACAACTTCTGGCTGTCCCTTCTTCTGGTACCTCTCTGTACTGGGTTCCTGGGGGTATTGGTAGAACGCCTCCTTCTAAAGGGATTACACGGGAAGGAGCTGGAGCAGGTTCTTCTCACCATCGGTCTAGGGTTCGTGATCGCTGACCTCCTTCGAGCATTCTTCGGAGCTTCCATTCGCTCCGTAGCGCCTCCTCCAGAACTGTCGGGACCCGTCTTTCTCGGCCCTCTTCTCTATCCCAAGTACCCTCTGTTTGTCTTGGCCTTAGGCATCGTGGCCTTTACTGTCGTTCGGACGCTCCTTGTGAAGACCCCCTTGGGTATCAAAGTCCGGGCCGTAACCGCAGATCCCAGCATGGCTAGTGCCCTAGGTATTCCGCCTGCACAAATCAGCCTTGTGACCTTTGGCGTTGGTACGGCCTTGGCCGGACTGGGCGGGGTAGTAGGTGCGCCGCTAATCGCTCTAGCCCCAGGATTGGATGCGCAGATGACCCTTTTAGCCCTAATTGTGGTGGTCATCGGGGGCTTAGGAAGAATCGAGGGGGCTTTCTGGGGTGCCTTATTGGTTGGAATCGTTGACGGGTTTGGAAAACTCTTCTTGCCTCAAGCAGCGATGTTCCTCATCTTCGCCCTAATGGCTCTGGTCTTGGCCTTCAGACCAGAAGGGCTCTTGGGAAGGAGGACAGCATGATGGCATGGCTTCCCAAATGGAGGGCCATGGGGAAAAAGGACCTCTCTTTGTCTCTTCTGCGAGTGACCCTTGTCGGCCTTTTCGTCCTGCCCTTGTTCTTTCAAGGGTATACCCTCTACTTGGCCACGGAAGCCGCTATCCTAGGCCTCGCCGCCGTCGCCCTAAGCTTTTTACTCGGCCACGGAGGCATTCCCTCCCTGGGGCAAGCCGCCTTCCTTGGCATCGGCGCCTACACCTTAGGGCTCTCCTTAAAGGCAGGCCTCCCTCTTGTGGTCGGCGTTATCTTGGCTCCTTTGGTAGCCGGCCTCTACGCTTTCGTTACCGGACTTCTCCTGTTCCGCACGCATGGAATATTCATCCTCATGCTCACGCTAGCCTTTGGCCAGATGGTTTACTCCGTGGCCCACAAATGGGCCGGTGTAACCGGGGGAGACGATGGTCTAAGCCTTCCGGCGGACATTCTGAGCCCAGCCCTCATGCACCTTGCATCCGTTGTGCTGCTTTTTTCGATGGTTGCGTTCTTGCGCTTTCTCCTCGCCACACCCTTCGGGAAGACCCTCGAGGCCATCCGCCAAAACGAGGAGAAGGTTCGGTCTTTGGGCGTTCCCACCTTCCACTTCAAGCTCGGGGCTTACGTGCTCGCCGCTTTCCTTACCGGCCTGGCTGGGGCAGGTTTAGCCTTACACCGCACCTTCGTCAGCCCACACGATCTCTTCTGGATCACTTCCGCCACCCTGATGGTTATGGTGCTCCTCGGTGGGAGCCGCGGCCTTTTTGGAGCAGCGTTTGGGGCTTTGCTTTACACCCTCATTCAAGCCTGGGTCAGTTCCTTCAGCGAGCTTTGGGGGCTTTTCGTGGGGCTCCTACTCATCGGAACCGTCCTCTTTGCTCGGGAAGGGATCTGGCCCCTTTTAGAACGCAAGCTCGGAGGGAACCGTGGAAGCGCTTAGGGCAGACAACATCACCAAGGCCTTTGGCGGTATTCTGGCTCTCGCAGGTGTCTGCCTTACCGTGGCCTCGGGCGAAAGGCGGGCAGTCATAGGTCCTAACGGGGCGGGTAAAAGTACCCTTTTCAAGGTTATCTCCGGGGAACTCAAGCCCAACCGGGGCCGGGTTATCCTTTTTGGCCGGGACGTTACGGGACGTTTCCAGGAACACGTAGCCCGCTTGGGTCTGGGGCGCACCTTTCAACGTTCCAGCATTTTCCCCGAACTTAGCGTTTGGGAAAACGTCGCCCTAGCCATAAAGGCCGCACAAGGTAAGAGCCATGCCTTTGCTCAACCCCTGGAGCGGGAACAAGCTGTGGAGGAGGTTCTCGACCAGGTCGGGTTGCTTCCAAGGGCCTCCGATTCCGCGGGGACCTTATCCCATGGAGAGAAGCGCCAGCTGGAGATCGCCATGGCTCTAGCCCAACGCCCTGGCCTACTACTCCTGGACGAACCTCTGGCTGGCCTCTCCGGAGCCGAAAGAGAACGAATCGGCCGCCTTATCCAGGAGCTGGACCCGAGTATTACCGTGCTCTTGGTAGAGCACGACCTGGACTATGCCCTTAGCTTTGCCCACCTGGTGAGCGTACTCCACTATGGCCAGGTGGTGGCCGAGGGCAGCCCTGAGGAGGTGCGCGCAAACCCGCAGGTCCAGGAGATCTATGTAGGAACGGACTTTACTACAACCGAGTCCGTTAGACCTGACACGGGCCAGACTGTACTCCGGGTTGTTGACCTCAGCGCGGGCTATGGGGGCATGCGGGTGCTGCACAAGATTAGCCTCGAGGTCCGCCGAGGGGAGGTTGTGGCCCTCCTTGGTCGCAACGGCATGGGCAAGACCACCTTGCTTTCAGCCATCATGGGTCTTATCCCGCTTCAAGGTGGACAGATACACCTGGATTCACAAGCCATCCACCATCTTCCCGCTCACAGGCGGGCCGAGTTAGGCCTAGCCCTGGTCCCTCAGGGACGGCGGATGTTTGAAGGTCTCACTGTAGAGGATGAGCTTCGCTTGGCTTCCCGGACAAACCACGGCACCTGGAATGTAGAACGCATCCTAGAGGTCTTCCCGCGGTTAGCCGAGCGACGTAAGACCCTTTCCCGCGCCCTGTCCGGCGGTGAGCAGCAGATGGTGGCCATCGCCCGTGCTCTCCTGCGCAATCCCACCGTGGTTCTCATGGACGAGCCCACGGAGGGGCTTTCTCCCCTTATGGTGCGCCAGGTGGCTGAGGTGGTACGCACTTTGAAGGCCGAGGGCGAAACTGTCCTGCTCGCCGAGCAAAACGTGCACATGGCCCTGTCGGTAGCGGATAGGGTCTACATCCTGGAACACGGCGAGCTGGTTTGGGAAGGTAGGCCATCAGAGGCTAGCAGCTCCGTGCTGCAAAGGTACTTGGGGGTTTAGGAGGTGGGGAATGCCTCGGAGCAAGATGGCAGGAGGGACTTCCAGACTGGACGAACTTCTGGAAGAGCTGGCCACAGGGCTGGAGCAAGGGCTTGTGCCGGCAGGAATCTTCAACGACCCTGAGATCTTTGAGCGCGAAAAGGAGAAGATTTTCTCCTGCTCGTGGATCTTCCTGGCCCACACTTCAGAAATCCCCAGCCCCGGGGATTATGTGCTCAGATACATACTGGACAACGCCTTCATCGTCGTCCGGGGCGAAGACGGTCAAGTCCGCGCCTTCCTGGATATGTGCCGCCACCGCGGGATGCGGGTGTGTCGAGCCGAAGCAGGCAATGCCAGCCACTTCCGTTGCCCCTTCCACGGGTGGACCTACCGCAACGACGGCACCTTGGTGGGGGTACCTGCGGAGCGTGAGGCTTTTGGGGAAGGCTTTCCGAAAGCGGATTGGAGTCTTCTTCCCATTCCTAAGTTAGAGGAGTTCGACGGCCTTCTTTTTGGCAATCTGAGTCCGGATGCTCCCTCCCTTAAAGAATGGTTGGGGGACGCATCCTGGTACCTCGAGCTGGTTACCAAGCGAAGCCCCGCGGGCCTCGAGGTCCTGGGACCTCCCCAGCGCTTCGTGGTAAACACCGACTGGAAGCTGGCTCTCGAAACCTTCATTAGCGATAGCTACCACACCCTGATGACCCACCGTAGCCTCATTGAGCTCGGCATCGCGCCCCGTGATGCAAAGTACGCCATGTACGGGGAACAAATCCATATACCCGGCAAGGGACATGGAACCATGGTGGTCGGAGGCCCTCCAGGAGCCAAACTTCCTCCCTTCTGGGGGTACCCAGAGGAAATGATGGAGCGAGCCAAGACCTCTTATCCCTCCCGGACGCACTGGGAAGTAGGGAAGGAGACCAGGATCTTCCTCATTACCCTCTTCCCCAATTTCTCCTTGCATAACCCCATCCGCAAGCCCGACCACCTATACCCAAAACCTGTGCCCATGCTCACCTTCCGAGTCTGGCATCCCCTAGGGCCTGGGCGTATTGAGGTGATCTCCTGGGGCCTGGTCGAGAAGGATGCTCCCGAATGGTTCAAAGAAAAGGCCCGCCACTCCTACATGAGATTCTTCGGGTCCTCAGGAACCTTCGAGCAGGACGACACCGAAATCTGGTCGCATGTAGCGCGTAACGCTGGAAGTACCCTTGGTCGCAGGGTTCTCTTCAACTACCAGATGGGCCGTAACGTGGCACCTGACCCCAACTGGCCCGGCCCGGGGGTGGCTTACCCCATTAATTTCACGGACGAAAATCTCCGCAACTTCTATCGCCGTTATTTGGAACTGATGCGGGCCTAAGGGGGTACTATGGACCTTACTCGAGAAATTCTGGACTTTCTCTATAGCGAAGCGGAGCTCCTAGACCAAGGGCGCTACCGCGAGTGGCTGGACCTCCTGACGGAGGACATTCTGTACCAGGTGCCGGTACGCCTAACGCGGGAACGCCTTCCTCAGGGAGGGTATAGCGGGATCAGCGAGCAGATGTTCCACCTCGATGAGGATCGGACTTCTTTGGAGATGCGCGTAGCCCGCTTGGAAACTGGTTTTGCCTGGGCCGAAGATCCCCCCTCCCGGCTCCGTCACTTTGTTACCAACGTGCGGATAGGCGAACCTCGCAACACACCCCTCGGGGAGGAAGTAGGGGTTCGATCCTACATCTTGGTTTTCCGTAGCCGTTGGGATCAGCCCGACTTCACCTTCCTCTCCGCAGAAAGGCACGATGTTCTTCGCAGGCAGGATGGCTCATGGAAGCTTGCCAGAAGGTTGGTCATCCTGGATCATGCCACATTGCCGACCCATAACCTAAGCTTCTTCCTATAGGAGGCCCCCGGATGACTTTAAGCAACGAGTTTACAACGGTCATCGTGGAAAAGATCCAGACCCGGAACGGGGAACGGCTCCGCATTACTTCCCCCCGGCTTGGCTACAGCATCGACCTGGATCCCCTGGAGTTGGAGGCCCTCACCTGGCAAACGGTGGAAACCTTTTCTCGGTTGCTGCACACCCCATACGGGCCTGAAGAAGAGGGAGTAGAGGTACGTCCCCTTTCCGATCTGGTCCTGTTCGGAGGTGGAGATGCGTAGAGTACAGGTGGGGATTGTGGGCGCTGGCCCAGCGGGCCTGCTCCTGGCCCACCTCCTCCGGCAAGCAGGGGTGGATACAGTAGTCCTCGAGGCCAAAAGCCGCCAGTACTTGGAAACAAGCCCTCACCGCATACGTGCAGGAGTCCTTGAGTGGGGCACCAAGGAAATTGCCCTGAAAGCAGGCGTCGGCGACCGCATGGTCCGCGAAGGCCTCGAGCACAGGGGCATTTACATTGCCCTTAATGGCCGCCTGCACCGAATTGACTTCGCTACCCTTGTGGGCCAAGGGATCTGGGTTTATGGCCAGCAGTACCTGGTACGGGACATGATCCACCACCACTTGGAAGCAGGTGGAGAGATCCTTTTTGAACACGAGGTGGTGGGTCTAAAACAGTTGGAGCAAAATCCTATCCTAACCTACCGAGGACCTGGGGGTCGGGAAGGGGAACTCCTTTGTGAGTTCGTGGTAGGAGCGGATGGATCCCATAGCCGATTCCGAGAATGGATCCCCGGACTCCGCATCTACCAGAAAACATACCCCTTCGCCTGGTTGGGAATCCTGGCCGAAACGCGCCCCGCAGCAAGCGAACTCATCTATGCCAGCCACGAACGAGGTTTTGCTTTGTTCAGCATGCGTTCCCCTTCCTTAGCGCGGAACTATCTTCAGGTAAGCCCAGAGGAGAACCTGGAGAACTGGCCAGAAGAGCGCATATGGGAAGAGCTCAATCTGCGCTTAGGAGGTGTAGCCCAGGTTACGCCTGGCCCTATCCTAGAAAGAAGCCTAACCCCTATGCGTTCCTTGGTGGTTGAACCGATGCAACACGGCAGGGTTTTCTTGGTAGGAGACGCTGCCCACGTGGTACCTCCCACGGGAGCCAAGGGAATGAACCTAGCATTTTGCGACGTGGCTGTACTCTATCAGGCCTTGCTGGCCCACTATCGGGATGGCGACGCAACGCTTCTCGCCAACTACACGGAAACAGCCCGCCGCCACGTTTGGCAGGCAGAGTTCTTTTCCTACTGGATGACTACACTGCTCCACACCCTCGCCGATCCTTTTGAAGAGCAAGTACGCCTCGCAAAACTTCGCCATCTGGTGGAGAACACCCATGTTCAGCGGTTTCTTGCTGAAAACTATGTGGGCGTTTATACTAGCGGCCGCTACGCGGTAACTTTTCCCTCTATCACCAGCTCTGCCCGAAGTTGATCCACCCCTTGTTCCCCTCGGGTTCCATGCCAAACAGATGACCGTGTTAAGCCAAACGGTCTGCAGACCGTGCGCACAGGGCGGCCAGGTGCGCTGCTGCTGCTCGGGTCATCAGGGGTTCGACGCCTAGTTCCTCAAGGAGCTCCGCAGCGGCCATCATCTCTTCCCAGCGCCTGTGTGCGTGGCGTAAACTCCCTTCCACAAGGCGAAGGGCCAAGGATTCGTCAGCCTCAGCCAGGGTCTTAGCGATGTTGTCATGAACCTCATTCCAAAGGCCAAGCCGCTTCGCCGCCTCGAGGGCTTCCATTGCTGCTGCAGCCATCCCTTTAAAAAAGACGCTTCGCAGAAGCTTCCGGGTAGCGGCAAGACCAGCCTCCTCGCCCACTACCTCCACTTTTCCCCCTAGGGGAATAAGGACTTCTGCATAGTTCTTTGCTCCGGGTCCCGAAGCCAAAGAGGGTGTAGAGAGACCCCTCCCAGGAACTGGACTCATCAAGGCAACATCAACAAAGAGAGCACCAGTAGGTGCAATGACATCAGCCAGCGCCCTCTTTAGCTTTGGCGAGGCTGTATTCAGGTCCGCGTATATCTGCCCTGGCTTCAATACAGGAGCCACCCTCGTGGCCACATCCAAAGCTACCCGGGCCCAGTTAACCGAAAGAACCACGTCCGCACCTGCCGCCGCCTCCGCCTCGCTTCCCATCATGGGTACCCCGGCAACGCCCTTTCCAGGAGCCGGATCGTACCCCACGACAACCACATCCCGCGCAACCAGATCCCTCGCGATAGCCGACCCTGCCTCACCTAGGCCCAAAATGGCAAACCTTAACCCTCTACCCATCTTGTTCCTCCCGGAGACGCTGGGCTTGGGCCAGGGCACCCTCCACCTTTTCTCGAAGGCCATAAATGTCAAGGGAAAGCTTACCTTGAGCAAAGAGCTCTCTAAGCTGAGCCTCGCGCTCTATGCGCTCCCGAGCCCGTTGAAGCACCTCCCGGGCTCGCTCCCTAGGAACTACCACTATTCCATCCCCATCCAAAACCACATAGTCACCAAGGCGAATCTGTACCCCGCCAAGAACTACCGGCACACCTATACCCAGCACATTCTCTCGCTTGGCACCCCTCGGACTTAACCACCGCGCCCAGACGGGCAAACCCAGGGCCACCAGCTCGTCACAATCCCGAACCGCACCGTCCACCAATAGCGCCGCCGCTTGACGGGCTTTAGCCTGGGTGGCAAGAAGCTCTCCTACCAACGCTACGGGTTTAGCGGTAGGCATGGTTAGGACTAGAACCTCGCCAGGCTGGAGCACAGCCATGGCAGCATGAGCCCCCAGGTTATCATCCTGCGCGCACTGAACCGGGAGGGCAGGCCCTGCAGCTCTGGACCCCGGGATAAGACGAAGAAACGAAGCCTCTACCAATCCCTGGCGCCCAGCAGCCTCATACACCGTGGCAGAGCCGAGATCCGCGAGTTCTCGAACCTCTAATGCCGTCAACATCCTAACCCCCTAGAGGCTTCGCACCACCTGGGGCAAAACACGCTGAAAGGCCTCCGCCCGCTTAATATCGGCAAGTCCGGAAATTCTCCGGGCATGGTTGGCCCTGTGCTCAGCCCGCTCAGCGTAATGTTTCTGAAGATAAGCCTGGGAAGTAAAAACTTCCATGGCAGCAAGCTTCTTCTCCCATACGGGGGTGATATCTAAGAAAACGTTGGGAACAAACCCACAAAGTTCGGGTTGATGAGGCTCAAAAAGGAGAAACTCAGGGGGGCGCACTGTCTTAAAGGCACTGGCCACACCCGAACCTGTGGCCAGCTGCCGGGCCCTTTCGGTAGCCTCGTAGGCCACAGGGTGGTCAGGATTAAAGGGATCTCTTGGGGTGTGGGTGACGAGGACATCTGGGGCAATCTCCACCATGATGTCCACAAGCTGGTCAATCACCCTATCATCCACCCGTAAGGGATAATCCCCTAGATCTAGGGGAATCAACTGTGCCCCTAAAATCGCTGCTGCTCGAGTTGCTTCCTCATGACGAATGGCCTTAACCCTCTCCAAGGTCTGTCCGGGCTCCTTCCAAAGCTCTCCCGACTCGCCCCGCTCTCCATAGCTTAACGCCACCACAAAGGCTTCCCCTCCCTGGGACACGGTAAGGGCAATAGCCCCACCCGCCCGCCAGACAAAATCGGCTGCGTGGGCGCTCACCACAAGAAGCCGCTTCATGCCTCTCCTCCCCTGGCCAAATAGGTGGGAACGGTTACCGCCATGTGCCTAGTTTCCTCCTCGCTGAAACCCGCCTCTCGAAGCCTATCCGCAAAGAGCGCCAGACCATCTTCCACTGGAGGGTTTTTCGGCTGGCCCAAGTCCGTCGAGAGGAAGCTCTGTTCCACTCCTACGGTGCGGATAGCGGCAAGGAGCTTATCCCAAGGTACTTTTCCTGTCCATGAAGGGGCCAGACAACGTTCTAGGTATACCCCCTGCGCCGCTAAGAACTTCTGGTCCGCCAGAGGTAGGTCCTGAGTAGGGTAGTCGGGATGTGTGATCACCAGCTTGCGAACTCCCTCCTCGAGCGCAACCTCCACAACCTTCAGGATCTCCTCTCTTGAAAGATGGCCGGTAGCCAAGACCATGTCGTGCTTAGCAACCACACGACAAATGGCCCTCACCTCAGGTTTGACTCGCCCTGAAGCATCCAGCACTTCAATGGGCGGAGGAAGTAGGCCGGCACCGCGCAACTCATCCTGAAGTCTGGCCCACTGGGGACGGCTCTCGGATGGCAACCGTGATATCTCACGCAACTCGTTTGCAGCATCCACCGTGGGTAACCAAACGAACCTGGCCCCTGAACGGGCAGCCACCTCTACCGCCAGGGGATTGAGCCCTCCCACGCTGTGATTGAGAACCACGGCCCCTATAGCCTCCACCTCCGGAACAACCTGGCGAATTACCGCTGCCCGCTCACCCGTGGGCACATAGTGAGACTTGAGAACGAAACCCTTGAGCCCCAAGGCTAAAAAGCGTCGCGCAAGGTGAAGATCGGTTGTCTTCCTCGGAAGCAGATCCGGCTCCACATGCACGTGCAAATCATAACTACCCTTCACCAAAGCCCGAGCCCAATCACTCGGTGTCATACATCCACCCCTCTACTAGCCTGTTGCAAGGCAGCAATGACCCCCTCCAAGTGAGCCCGCATGGCTTTCTCAGCCCCCTCAGCATCGTGTGCCGCCACGGCTTCTACAATTCTCTGGTGCTCCTCCAACGACCTCTGTGAACGTCCCGGAACCAGGATGGTGCGGAACTGGTGACGCACCACCTGGGCGCGCAGGGCTTCTACCAGACGCTGAACGGTTTTGTGACCCGAAATCTCCAGCAAGGTCTGATGAAGCAAAGAGTTGAGTTCAGAAACACCCAAAAGATCCCCCTCCTCAAGTTTTACCCTCATGAGTTCCAGGATCTCGTTAAGCCGGGCAACATCCTTGGACCCGGCCTTCTGGGCTGCATACCTAGCCGCTAGGCTCTCCAGAACCATGCGGGCCTCAAGGATCTCCAGCGCCTCTTCTTCACTAACAACGCGCACCCAAGCTCCGCGATACGCCTCGCTTTCCACCAAACCTTCCTGCTGCAGCCTTGTTAAAGCACTGCGAATTGCAGCCCGGCCTAGGTTATACCTTTCGACCAGATCCTTCTCCACCAGTCGTTGCCCTGGGAGCAACTCGCCCCGAAGGATAGCCTCGCGGATTTGCTGATAAGCCTGCTGCGCCTCTGTAAGCTTCTCCATGGTGGGCATTATCCCTCTCCTCTGGGTGGGTCTTCCACCGGCGGCACCCCATATGTGTGGAAAGATTCCACAGTTTTTAGGCCCCAAGCCTGGCCCCGTTTGCGCTCCTCCTCATTCCACACAACGGACTTCCAATCGGGTGCCAGCAGAAGCCTGGCCCCCGGGCAGGCGATCTCAAAACGGCATCCGCCGGGTTCATACACGTAGAGAAAGAAGGTTTGCTGAATAGCGTGTTTGTGAGGTCCGGTTTCAATAAACACGCCATGCTCCAGGCAAATGTCAGCGGCCCGGAGGACCTCCTCGCGGCTGTCAACGGCATACGTGAAGTGGTGGAGCCGTCCCTTGGCCCCTAGATGATCCTTGGTCACGGCCACGTCATAGGTTTTGTTGTTACTGGTAAGCCAAGCCCCTTGCTCACTACCATCACTAAAGATGATCTGCTCCGTTACCTTCATTCCAAGGAAATCCTCTAAAAATATCCGGACAGCACTCACGTCTGCCGCAAGCAGGTTGACATGGTCTAAACGGCGAAGGTTGGCACCCTTCGCAGGGAAACGGGACGCTTGGTTTTTGAGCGCTGGCCGGGCATTCTCAGGAGGGGTAAACCAGACCGTATCGTAGTAAATCTCCATGAGATGACCATCCGGGGTGCGAAACCGGTAGGATGGACCATGGCCGAGGTCCCCTTCGGTCCAACCTTCTCCAAGCCCCGAGGCTTTGAGAATTTGTACGCGGCGTTCCAAGGCCTCCGAGCTCTTCACGCGGAACGCAACATGGCCCAATCCCGGCTTCTTGGCTGCGGTGAGCTTAAGGGTGTGGAATTCATAATCATCCCAACCCCTAAGGTAAACGGAGTCTCCCTCCTGACCACTTACCCCCATCCCCATAACCTCGGTAAAGAACCAAAGGCTCTTGTCTAGGCAGGGAGTAAGAAGTTCCACGTGGCCCAAATGCGCAAGGTCCCCATAGGGCCAACGACCGAATGCCTCCCCAGGAGAAACTTGTGGTTCCATTGCCAACCTCCACTCGCAAAATATCATGTTGTCAACTAGATTGTCAACAGTATTCAGATCTACCTGACCGCCACCCATGAACGATTTTCGCGGCGACAAGCTACGGGTTTGCAAACCCAGGTCAAGGCACATTCCTTCAACCTAGCCCCCACAGCCAGCAGACGGGTACGAGGAGGGTGTGCTACTGTTCTTAGGAACAGACACAACCGCCTATGCACTACGCTTCCTGTTATCCACCCGGTTCTCATCCACCTTCCGTACCCGTCCGAGCATAGGCCTCACCTCCGAGAGTCAAGGGCAATCCGCAACACGCCCACAGGGTTGTCCAACATCTACGAACAACGTGTTCGCCATAGCCGAGGTTTCCCGTTGGGTGGGTGCAACACCAAGCTCCCCCGACTCCTCAGGTGGGCGAGCAACAGAACGATGAACCCAGCACCTCCCAGCTGTTGCGAAAGGTGCGTTACACCTTGTCCTTCTGAGGTCTTTCCCTGTTCCGGCGGAGCCAGTCCCGATGCAGGACCAAGAGCTCCCACCAGAGGGTCCGCTCCTCGAGGCCATAGACCACCGCCGGGTCCAGGTCCGGTGGCAGGGGCGGGCAGGAAGGGTGCCTCTTGCCCAGGAAGGTGCCATCCCCGGGGGGGTTCCCGGGCAGGAGCAGGAACCCCTCCCCGTCGGTGAGGACGCTGTGGACCAGGCTGGCCTGGTGCCTTTGCAGGAAGGCATAGGGCCGGCAGACGAGTTGGGGCCTTCCCTCGGCCACCGTGGCCAGGTAGAGCCAAAGCTTCCCCCTCTGGTCCCGGAGGAAGCGGGTTTCCGCCTCCCCTGAAAGCACCAGTTCCCGGTGCAGGCGGCGGGCGCTACGCAGGCCTCCGTTGCGCCCCCGCACGCTGAACCAGTCCAGCTGCCGGTAGGCCAGCTCCTGGCCTTGGTCCTCCTTCTCCCCCTTGCCCCAAACCCTCCATATCGCCCAGAGGCCGCACTCCCCCTGGTACCGCCACAGGGCCCCGTCCTTCAGCAAGGGTTTTCCCCGGAAGACTCCTTTCATCCCAACCACCTCCTGGCCTAAGGATAGGAGGGAGGTTTTTTCCGTCTGACGGAAGGCTTCCATCCCCTAGCCTGGAGGCATGAGGCGTAGGGCGTGGCTGATCTACCAAGAAGTTCTGGAGGCTGCTCGCCGGCAGGGGCTGGCCCAAGGAGAGGAGCAGGAGGTGGCCCGGGCTCTCCTGGACTTGCCCCGGGAGGCCTTCCTGGCCTTTGCCCGGGCGGTGGGCCTAGAGGCCAAGTACCTCAGGTATGACCTCCTTCCCATAGCCTTCCTCCCAAACCCCTTGCGGCAGGCCCTGGCCAGGGGCCTCCCCCTGCGCGAGGCCCACCGCCTGGCCCGGGCCCTGAAGCGGGGAAAGGTTTCCCTGGAGGACCTGGCCCACCGGCCCCTGGAGGCGTGGGTCGGTTTGGGAAGGAACGGGGAGGACCTGGATCCCAGGGCTCCCGTCTGGCTTTTCCCCCCAGAAACCCGGAAGGAGGCCTTGCCCCAGGGGGTAGCCCGGGCCCTGGTGGGCCTTTACACGGAAAGAGGGGAGCTGGTGGTGGACCCCATGGCCGGCTACGGCACGGTGGTGGAAGCCGCCAGGGCCTTGGGCCGCCGGGCCTGGGGCGGGGACATCGATCCCAAGGGACCCCTGGTGGAGCGGGCGGACATCCGGACCCTTCCGGAGCGTTTCCAGGGCGAGGCCGCCCTCCTGGTCCTCCATCCGCCCACCTTTGCCTCCTGGCTGGCCTCGGAAGGGCACCGCGAGCCCCCGGAGGACCGGTATGCGGGCTACATCGAGTACCTGGTGGAGCTCCTTCGCCTGAGCCTCGAGGCAGTGCGCCCCGGGGGGAAGCTCGCCCTGGTGGTGCGGCCGAGGAGGGAAGTAACCCGGGGAGAACGGCGAGCGGGCCGGGATTTCTTCCTCTCGCCCTTTGAGCGGGCCCTGGCCGAGGTGGACCCCAGGCTCCGACCCTTTCGCTACCACCTGGCGGTGAGCCGGGATGGGCGGGAGGACTGGCACCTCTTCGTGGGGGAGGTGGAAGGATGAGGTGGGCCTGGGTGGTGGACGACTCCCCGGAGCGGTACGAGGTACTGGGGCTTTTCCTGCAGTCCCGGTGGGGCGTGGAGGCGGTGCGCTTCTCCCCGGAGGTTCCCGAGGACTTCGGGGAGGCCTGGGTGGTCAGCCTGGACTACCACCTGGCGGGATGCACCGCCTTGGAGGCCTTAAAGCGCCTACCCCCGGAAAGGCTTGCGGGCCGGCTTTACGTGGTGCACTCCACGGCGGGCCTCGAGGCCACCCTGCTGGAGGATTGGCTCCGGAAACAGGGCCTCGAGGTCATCCGCTACCCCTACACCCTGATCCGGATGGAAGTCCGGCCCAAGCGCCGCCTCGGGCGCTCCGGGCCGGTACAACCCCCAGGCTAGGAATCCTTTCGCCCCTGGCGGTTGCGGTAGACCTGGCTGGAAAGGAGTTTGCGGGCACGGGCGGGGGAGCGGTCCAGCTCCTCAAGAAGCGCCTCTAGCTCCTCCCCCTCCGTTTCCAGGAGCTGTTGGTACGGGGCGAGCACGGGCAGGGTTGCGCTTAAGGAGGACCGGGCCGTATGGAAGTCGCCCCGGTACAAAGCCTCCATGGCCTGCTGGCGTGCCCAGGTGGCCTTCAGCTTGGCCATCGCGGCCTCCACCTCGGGCAGGGAGTCCAGGCCTTGGTAAACCTCATCCTCCAGGGCGGGAAGATGCAGGCTGGCTTCCTCCTGGTGCACCCCGCCACCCAGGCTTTCCCAGGCCAGCCTCACCCCAACCCAGGTCTCCCCTCCCGGGGCCTCCACCTCCAGCAAATACTCCAGGGTTCGCCCGCCCACCAGGGGCGGAAGCCGGTACACTCCCCCGTCTTCCCGAGCCAGGTCGTGGAGAAGGCGAATCTCTCCCCCGTGGGGCGGGGTAAGCCATAACCTGACCCCCGTGCCCAGGGTGGTGGCCAAGCCGGAAAGCTCCTGGGCAAAGATGCCGGGCAGGTCATCGGGGCTTTCGATGAAGTAGTAGTTCCCCTGCCCGGCCTCGGCCATGGCCATCATCAGGTCCTCGTTGTAGTCCAGGCCCACCCCCAGGGTGCTGGTGCTCACTCCCCTTTGGGATAGGCCCCGCACCTGCTCCGCAATGACGTTGGGGTTGGTTTCCCCCGTATTGGCGAGGCCGTCGGAAAGCACGATCACCCGGTTGAGCCGCTTGGCATCCAGATGGGCGGCCACCTGGGTGGATCCTTCCAGCCAGCCGGCATGCAAGTTAGTGGAGCCTCGAGGCCTCACGGGCCGGAGGCGCCGGAGGATCTCCTCCTTGTTCTCGGCCAGGGTGCTGGGCACCACCACCTCTACCTGGTGGTCATAGATGACCACCGCCACCCGGTCGTGGGGGCGCAGGTTCTCCACGGCGTAGGCCACGGCCTTCTTGGCGAACTTGAGCTTATCGCCGGCCATGGAGCCCGAGCGGTCCAGCACAAAGGCCAGGTTTAAGGGCGGGCGCTCCACCTCCGCCTGAACCGGGGGAATCTTCACCCTTAGGAGCATGGGCATGCGGGTTGGCCCCGTGGCCCGCACCCCGGGCTTCAAGGGAAGGAGCTCCAGCTCGGGCCGAGGGTTTGCCTGGGAAACCGCCTTCTTCTTGTTCTTCATCCAGATCACCTCCTTGAACTCCGGCTGCTGCTTCGGCGGGGGGCTAGCCCCTTTAACCGCCTTCCCACCTCCTCTAAAAGCGCCTCCATCTCGCTTCGGGTCCTGGGCGGGCGGAAGTCCTCCCGCACGTGCACCTCGAAGCCCGGGGCAATCTCCAGGCGGTGCCAAATCTCCTCCCTTTCAGGTGGCGACGGAGAGGATTCGGTGGGCGGCACCATGTAAGAGTAGGAGTAACGCTCCCGAAGCTCGGACAAGTAACCCAGGGCGGGGTTGGGTGCGAGGGTGGCCCCGCCCTCCAAAAGGGCCAGAAGTTCCTGGTCGCTCTTCTGGCGAACCAGGTCTCCCAGGGCGCTTGCCGCATGCCCCTCGGCCATGAGCCGGCGCAGAACCAGAAGCTGGAGCAGATGCCGGGGGGTGTAGAGGGCCCTTCTGCCCTTGCGGATGGGCTCGTCCAGCATGCCGAGCCCGGCGTAGTGGCGAACCAGGCGGGGGGTGACCGCATCCCGCACCCTGCGGCTTCCCATCTCGGGAAGGTAACGGGGAAGGCGGGCGTTGGCCTCTCGCACCAGGCCCTCGAGGTCCCACTCCACCCCCTGCCGCAAAAGCTCCTCCAGGTTCTGCATGTTCTTAGTGTAGTATTGACAAACTTATTTGTCAATATCACTTTCCACTGTGATCATAGTGCCTTGGGCGGGGAAGCCCCTTTCGCAGGAGAAAGGAGTATAACGGGAAAGGAAAGCCGCCATCCACCGAGAGGCGGCGGAGGAGGAGTGTGGCCCTAATCCCACCGAGCCCGACAAGAGGTCTGCGCTCACCGTCCATTCCCCTCCGGGAAAGGAGACACGGATGGCCCTCACCCGCTTTCCCGAACGCCCGAACCGCCACGACCTCCTGGCCCTTGTCCTAACCCTGGGCCTCCTGGCTCTTTTCCTCGAGGCTTCCCGGGAAACAGTAGGTCCCTTTCACCCAAATCCCATCTCCCTGGATCCTTTAAAGCTACCGGAATACACCCTGCGCACCGCATTCCGCATGGGGGTAGCCTTCCTGCTTTCCACGCTCTTCACCCTGGTCTACGCTCCCCTGGCGGCCAAGACCCGGCTGGAACCCTTCCTCATCTCCCTCCTGGACATCCTGCAATCCGTTCCCATCCTGGGCTTCCTGGCCGCCACGGCCGGGGCCTTCGCCGCCTTGTTCCCCGGACGGGCCCTGGGCTACGAGCTTGCGGCCATCTTCGCCGTCTTTACCTCCCAGGCCTGGAACATGGCCTTCAGCTTCTACCAGTCCCTGAAAACCCTTCCCCGGGAACTGGATGAGGCGGCCACCTTGTTCCGCCTCTCCCCCTGGCAACGCTTCCTGCGCCTGGAGCTCCCCTTTGCCCTGCCGGGCCTGGTCTGGAACGCCATGATGTCCATGTCGGGGGGATGGTTCTTTGTGGTGGCCTCGGAGGCCATCGCCGTGGGCAAGACCCAGGTGGAACTTCCCGGCATCGGGTCCTACCTGGCCACCGCCATCACCCAGGGGGATGGTCGGGCAGTGCTTCTCGCCGCCTTGAGCATGCTGGTGGCCATCCTGGCCTACGACCAGCTTCTCTTCCGGCCCCTGGTGGCCTGGAGCCAGCGCTTCAAGTACGAGGAACGGCCGGGGCTCGAGCCAGCAAGAAGCTGGGTTCTGGACCTTCTAAGGCGGACCCACACCCTAAGGGGAATCGCCGAGGCCGCCTTCTCCTGGGCCCTCGAGGCCCTCTTCCAGCTGGAACGGAGGCGCCCTCCGCGCCGCCTTATCCTTCCCCAGTGGGTCCTGGTCCTTCCTCTCCTTCTCCTCGGGGGGATTGGGGCCTTTATCCTTTGGCGCCAGCTTCAGCCCCTGGGATGGCTGGAGGTGGCCCGGGTCTTCCTCCTGGGCTTTTTCACCTTCCTCCGGGTCATGGGGGTACTCCTGTTGGCCACCGCCATCTGGGTGCCCGTGGGCATCCTCCTGGGCCTGAGGCCCCGGGTTGCCCAGCGGGTAGAGGCCCTTCTCCAGCTCCTCGCCGCCTTCCCCGTCAACCTGCTCTATCCCCTTTTGGCCCTTTTCCTCCTCCGCCACCACCTTTCCCTGGAGGTGTTCTCCGCCTTTCTCATGGCCCTCGGGACCCAGTGGTATATCCTCTTCAACGCCGTGGCGGGCAGCATGGCCCTGCCCGAGGACTTGAAGGAAGCGGCCCGAAGCTTTGGCCTTAAAGGCCTAACCCTTTGGAGAAGGCTTCTTCTGCCCGGCACCTTCCCCCACATCCTCACGGGCCTCATCACCGCCAGCGGGGGCACCTGGAACGCCGCCATCGTGGCCGAGGTGGTGCAGTGGGGCTCCCTCACCCTCCAGGCCACCGGCCTTGGCAGTTACATCGCCCGCTGGACCCTGGAGGAAGGGCAAGGACCCCATCTCCTCCTGGGCATAGCCGTGATGAGCCTCTACGTGGTGGTCATCAACCGCTTTGTCTGGCGGCGGTTATACCGCCTGGCCGAGGAAAGGTTCCGCTTCTAGGGGGAAAGTATGCTGCTCAGCGCCAAGGACATCGTCAAGGCCTTCCGGGCAGGGGAACGGGCCTACCCGGTGCTCTTCGGGGTGAACCTGACCCTGAGGGAAGGTGAGGTGGTGGCCCTCCTGGGCCGCTCGGGAGGGGGGAAAAGCACCCTCCTGCGCATCCTGGCGGGCCTCATCCTCCCCGATGCGGGGGAGGTGCGCTTTAAGGGCAAGCGGGTGGAAGGCCCCGTGGAAGGCATGGCCATGGTCTTCCAGACCTTCGCCCTCTTCCCCTGGCTCACGGTGCTGGACAACGTAGCCCTGGGCCTCGAGGCCCGGGGGATACCCAAGGGAGAGCGCCTAAAACGGGCTCGCGAGGCCATCGCCCTTATCGGCCTAAGGGGGTTTGAGGAGGCTCTTCCCAAGGAGCTTTCCGGGGGGATGCGGCAACGGGTGGGCTTCGCCCGGGCCTTGGTGGTGGAACCCGAGGTCCTTCTCCTGGACGAGGCTTTCTCCGCCCTGGACCCCCTTACTGCCGAGGGGCTTAGGGGGGATTTCCTGGACCTTTGGCTTTCGGGGCGGATCTCCACCAAGGCGGTCCTCATGGTCACCCACAACATCGAGGAGGCGGTGGCCTTGGCCGACCGAGCCCTGATCCTCGAGGGAAGCCCAGCCCGCATTGGGAGGGAGATCCGCATCCCTCTTCCCCATCCCAGGGACCCCAACGACCCCCAGTTCCGCGCCCTGGTAGACCAAATCTATGAGGCTCTAACCCCTCGGGAGGAGGTGGAAAGGCGTCTGGAGGAGGAGCTTCTCCGCCTGCCCGATGCCCGAGTGGGTGCCCTCATGAGCCTGGCCGAGGCCATCGCCCGCCTGGGGGGGCGGGCCGACCTTCCCCTTCTGGCAGAGGAGGAAGGCCTCGAGGTGGACGACCTCTTCCCCCTCCTGGAGGCCCTCGAGCTATTGGGGTTTGCCCGGGTGGAAAAGGGGGACGTGGAGCTCACCCCAGCGGGCCTGGCTTGGGTGGAGGCCAGCCTCGAGGAGCGCAAGGTGATGTTCGCCGAACACCTCCTTAGGCGGATACCCCTTTTTGCTCGTCTACACCGGGCCCTTTTGGAGCGTAGAAGGGTTCCTGAAGGATGGGTGCTCAACCGACTAAAGGAACACCTGCCGGAACCGGAGGCCAAAAGGGTTCTCTCGGTGCTCCTGGAGTGGGGGCGGTACGCTGGCCTTCTGGCCTACCACGAGGGAAGCCGGATGCTCCACCTGCCCCATCCCTCCAGATAGCCGCACGCCCGCTTGCCTCACCCCAGCAGGCCTGGGTCGGGTGTATATTCCCTTATCGTGGTCCGCTGGGTTTTGGCCTTTCTGCTGGAAAGCATGGCTTTCGAGCGACTCGTAAAGGACTCCTACGACCAGGTTCCCGGAGCCCCTTCCTTTCTGGATTGGCTGAAGTCCGCCTACCGTAAGGGTTTTGCCAGATCCTCCCCTGGGGGCTACCCTGGGGATCTGGAGGAGGCCCTCCGCCAACTCTCCCACCGCCCTCCCGTAGAAGCCGCCACCTGGGCCTTCCAGGTGGTGAAGCGTCTACTGCCCCGGTTCAGCCTGGAGGAAGGCTACGAGTTCGCCTATGCCACCTTGAAAGGGGAACGGCAGTGCCTGCTCCAGGCCACCTTGGTCCAAGGTCTTTTGGAGAGCATGGGTTTTTCCGCTGGCATCTACATGGTGTGGAAAAACCCCGAGGGCCGGGAGAGCAACCTAGGCCACGCCGTGGCCGTGCTACGGCTTAAGGGAAAGGACTACCTGGTGGATCCCTCGGAACCCATTCCTTTCCCCCGGCACTTGGGGGTCTTCCTCAACACCAAGGAGGGGTACCGGTTTGCCGAACCCATCTACGCCCGGGATGGAGCCATTGTGGCCTACCGCATCCACGGAAGAAGGTGGCTTCCCGATGAGGTTGGGCCCCTGCCCTACGCTTTCGTCCGGAGCCAGTTCTATTACTATCGGGGCGAGCAGGCTCGAGGAGGGGTTCTTAAGCCCCCGAGGACTCCCAAAGGCCTCGCCCGCTCCGAGGCTATGCTGAGGAAGGCCGTGGCCCTGGATCCCCGGAATCCTCTTGCCCGGTACCTCCTTGGGCTTACCCTAGCAAAGGAGGGAAGGGGGATGGAGGCCAAGTCCCTACTCCTCGAGGCCCATGCCCTCTACCGGGCCTATGGCCACGTACCCCGTAGCGTGGCCGCTATCCTTAAGGGTCTATGAAACCCCCTGCTTCTCCCCCCGGTTCAGGGCACCCGGAAGACGAGGGGCGCTACCCCTGGTGGAAGGTTCTCTGCCTCACAGGGGTTGACCTCTTCTCCTCCCTGGGCTACCAGCCGGGGATCGCCCTTTTGGCCGCGGGGCTCCTGTCCCCTTTGGCCAACCTGGCCCTGGTCCTCTTCGCCTTCCTGGCGGTCTACCCCGTCTACCGCCGGGTGGCGGAGGAAAGCCCACACGGCGAGGGATCCATCGGGCTCCTCACCCGGTTGATCCCCGGCTGGCGGGGCAAGGTCTTGGTTTTGGTGGTCCTGGGCTTCATGGCCACGGACTTCATGATCACCATCACCCTCTCCGCTGCCGACGCCGCCGTTCACTTCCTAGGCAACCCCCTGGCTCCCTCCTGGCTTCAGGGACACCAGGTGGGCCTCACCCTTCTGCTTATTGGCCTCCTGGGCTTCGTCTTCTACCTGGGGTTCCGGGAGGCCATCGGCCTGGCGGTACCCATCACCCTGGGGTATCTCTTCCTTAACGGAGTAGTCCTCCTCTCCGCCCTGCCCCACGTGCGCCCGGAGCACCTGGAGGACTGGTGGCGGAAGCTCCTTTCCAGCCAGCCCGACCCCCTAGGCCTGGTGCTGGCCACAGCCCTAGCCTTTCCCAAGCTGGCCCTGGGGCTTTCCGGTTACGAAACCGGGGTAGCCGTCATGCCCTTGATCCGGGGCCTGCCCGGGGATACCCCGGAGCGCCCCTGGGGCCGCATCCGGGGAACGCACCGCCTCCTCTTCACCGCGGCCCTCGTCATGGGCATCTTCCTCTTAGGGGCGGGCTTCGCCACCACCCTCCTCATCCCCCAGGAGCTATGGGGCAGCGAGGAGGTTTCCGGCAGGGCAATAAGCTTTCTGGCCCACCGCTACCTGGGGGAAGACTTCGGCACCCTTTACGACCTCTCTTCTATCGTCATCCTCTGGTTCGCTGGGGCCAGCGCCATGGCGGGCCTCCTTACCATCGTCCCCCGCTACCTTCCCCGCTTTGGCATGGCCCCGGAATGGGCCAGGAAGCAACGTCCCATGGTCCTTTTCTTCACCGGGGTGGCCTTTGCCCTCACCCTCCTTTTCCAGGCCCGGGTGGAGGCCCAGGCAGCTGCCTACGCCACCGGCGTGCTGGTGGTCATGACCTCCGCTGCCCTTTCGGCGGCCCTGCTGGCGGAGCAGGAGAAGCGTCCCGAAAGCGGGTACTACCGCCTCCTCCTCCCCCTCTTCGCCTACGTGCTTCTGGCCAACGTCCTGGAGCGACCGGATGGGGTAAAGATCGCCTCCTTTTTCATTGCGGCCACCCTGATCATCTCCCTGCTCTCCCGGACCCTGCGGGCGTTTGAACTCAGGGTGGAGGGCTTCCAGCTGGACGAGATGGCCGAGCAATTTGTGTCCCAGCTTAAGGCGCAGGAAGCCCCCATCCGCCTGGTGGCCCACCGGCCGGAGCGGGGAGGCCGGGGGGTGTACTGGGAGAAGGAGCGCCGCATCCGCGAGGCCACCCACATCCCGGTGGGGGATCCCATTTACTTCGTGGAGGTGTTTGTGCAGGATCCTTCGGAGTTCACCGCCCAAGCCCGGGTCTGGGGGGTGGACCGCCCTGAGGCCCGCATCTTCCGCATCCTGGGTACAGCGGCACCCAATACCCTGGCTGCTTTTTTGCTCTACCTGAGAAACCGCACCGGCCGACGGCCCCACATTTACTTCGAGTGGTCGGACGAGGGACCCCTGCAGGCTGCCTTAGACTTCCTCCTTTTCGGGGAAGGGGATGTACCCACCCTTACCCATGAGATCCTGCGCCGCACCGAACCCGATCGGAGCCAGCGCCCCTTCGTGCACGTGGGGGGCTAGCGCCGCCAGTGCTTCAGGATTCCCGCCCCCAGGATGGTCATGGGTACCGCCAGGAATATACCCAGAAAACCGAAGAGCTTGCCGAAGGCGAAGATGGCGAGGAGCACCAGGGCGGGATGAAAGCCCACGGTGCGCCCGTAGATATAGGGAATGAGGACCTTTCCCTCCAAAAGGGCGATGACCCCATAACCCGCAAGCACAAGGAGCGCCGCCAAAGGGCCTTTGGCCGAAAGGGCCACCAAGGCCGCCAGGGAAGCGGTGGCGATCCCGCCCACAAAGGGCACCACCTCCAGAACCCCGCCCAGCACTCCCAGGGCGAAGGGGCTGGGAACGCCAAGGACGAAAAGCCATCCCCCAAAGAGGAGGGCAAAGGAGAGGGCGATGAGGAACTGAGCCCGGGCCCAGTAGCCCATGCGCTTCCAGGTATCCTCCAGCACCTCGGTCCAGCCGCTCCCGGGAAGGTACGGCGCCGCCCGGGCCACCAAGTGGGGCTCGAGGGCGATCATCACCGCAAGAACCAGGGCCAAAACCATCTCGGAAACCGTCTCCCCCACCCTGAGGAGAAAATCCCCGGCCACGTGGGCGGAGGAAGCCAGGGAGGAGGCCAGGTCAGGGAGGGAAAGGGCCAGGTTATCCTGAAGCCACCGGAGGACCATGGGCAAGAGTGCCCCCAGGTGGTGGAACTGCAGGATCAGGAGGGGTGCCGCCAGGTAAAACCCCAAGCCCATCACCCCCAGGACCATGAGGTAGGCCAGGAAAACGGCAGAGGGCCGGGGAAGCCTGCGGGCAAAAAGTCCCACCAAGGGATCTAAGGCAGCAGCCAGGGTAAAGGCGAGGAAGACCCAGAGCAAAAGGTTGTAGAGGCGGCCCAAAGCCCAAAGGGCCAGCAGGAAAAGGGCCAGGCTTAAGAACCAGCGGCGGACAGGTGGCGTTTCCATAGGCAACAACCCCCCTTATGCTAGAGCCTGGCACCTCCGGAACAAAGGGCCGACCACCCTATCCCAACCCTCGTCCCAACGGAGATTAAAGGTAGCCCAAAAGGCTTCCCAAAAGCACCAGGAGCACCCAAAAGGTGATGAGAGCAAAAGTCCAATCCCGCTCCTCCAGGTAAAGGCCCAAGGCCAGGGCCACTCGGGCCACGGGGGTCAGGATCAGGAGCAAAAGGCCCAGGTGGATCAACCCAGTGGGGCTCAGACCCCGATGCACGTCCACGCCCTTCAGAGCGCAGTCCCAAAGAATCTCCCTTTGCCCGTCAACCATGAGATACCAAAGCGCCCCCACGCTTACCAGAAGAGCGGCAAGGAGCACCCCCGTGCGCAGGACCCAGGAAAGCCAGCGCTCCATCCGCCTCACTTCCCAACCCCCTGAGCTACCATTTGCAAGCCAAGGGCCGCGATAACCAGGGCAAAGAGGGTTCGCAACCACGAGGTAGAGCTTCGCGGCAAGATCCTTGCTCCCAGGAAGGCGCCAAGGAGTACACCCAGCATCACCGGAAAGCTCACCCTGGGGTCAATGTAACCCTGCCTAAGGTAAATGCCAGCGCTGGCGGCGGCCGTGACTCCGATCATGAAGTTGGAAGTGGTGGTGGAAACCTTATAAGGAAGCCCCATAACCCGGTCCATGGCCAACACCTTGATGGCTCCCGACCCGATGCCAAGAAGTCCGGAGAGAACCCCCGCCAACCCCATAAGGCCCAGGCCCGCCAACAGGCGGCGCACCCCATAGGCCCGCTCTCCCTCAGGGCTGGGAAGGCCTCCTTCCAATCGCAACCTTTTCGCCAGGGGATCCGAGTCCTTGGGATCTATGGGCTGGTCCTCGAGGCGACCTTGGTAGCTTAAGTAGGCGGAGTGAAGTAAGACAAGGCCAAACACCAGGGCCACAAGCCGTTTGGGCAGGACACCGAGTAGGCCTGCACCGAAGAGGGCCCCAAGGGTGGTGGCTAGCTCCAAGAACATACCCAGCCGGAGATTGGTGTACCCTTCCCGTACATAGGCAGCAGCAGCCCCACTGCTGGTGGCGATCACCGACACCAAGGAAGCCCCCAAAGCGTGGTGCAGGTCTACCCGGAAGACCAGCACCAAAAGGGGCACCAACACCACCCCTCCCCCAAGGCCCGTGAGTGCCCCCAGAAACCCCGCCAGGGTACTGCCCAGGAAAACCCCCAGGCTAAACTCCCAAACGCTCATTCCTCTAAACTACTCCCACCGGCCCCGTGAAGGGACCCGCCACCACCAAAACCCCACCCTCTTGGCGCACCGGCAACAAGGGAAGCGGCCTCGGAGGCGGGCCCGCCACCACCCGATCCTGGGCCAGATCGTACTCCCCGCCATGGCAGGGGCATTGGGCTAACTGCTTCTGGGGATGCCACAGGCTCACGATGCAACCCAGGTGGGTGCAAACCGCAGAATAGACCACCACGCCCCCTACGGCATGCTGCCGCACTTCGGGAACCAGGGATGCAGGGTCCAGATGTACCACCAGGGGAGTGCTTTTGGCATCCCCGTTTCGGATGACCCTGGTCTTGCGATCCATGGGGTAGGCCAGAACGAAGGGCCCACCCAAGGGAAGCCTCCCGGGGTCAATGGGAGCTCCCTCTTTGTGACCTGTTGCGCAGACCAGGATGTCCCCTACCTGAGGCGGAAGCTTATCGGGGGTCTGCGAAGGTTTGGGAATGAGGTCTTTGGCCACCAAGAGTGCCGAGAGTGTGGCGAAACCCATGCTGGTGCCTATCAGGGCCAGGATCAAGCGCCGCTCACGCCTTAGTGTGGGATCCTCCCGTTCCATCTAACCCCTCCGCACTTGGTAGTCCCTTCCTTCCCAACGGTTCTCGTCCGGGTAAAAGAAGGTGAAGTTTACCTCGGAATGATCCTCGAGGTCCAAAAGAACCCCGTAGAGCCCAAACGGCAGGGGTTCCGCCTCTACATCCTCAGGATCCTTCCATCCCTCCCAGCCCAAGTGGAGCCGGAAAGGCTTGCGGCACTCCACCAGAAGGCGTTCCGTGGGGGAAAGGCGAAGAACGGGGACCTCCCGCCGCCAATGGCGCACCTGCGGCGACGACCCCCGCTCGTAGCGCTCCATCACCCGTCCTAGGCGCTCCACGGGACCGGTCCGTTGGTGATAGGCCGTGTAGAGCTTCAAGTACTCCGCATGGGCCCAAAGAAGAGGTTGGGCGCTACCGGTAGGGCGGCCCGGAAGAAGCCCCTTTTCCGGGATAGGATCCGCATCCCATACCTGCTCAGGGATGAGCCTACCACGCCCGGTCCCCCGGGCCATGCTCCTTAGGTAGGGGCACGGGTCTTCCCCGGAAAGCAGTGCGTACATTCCCCGCTCCCCGGTAAGAAGGGGCCAGGCCCGGCCCTGGCCAGTGCCGTCAAAGGCGCTTCCATCCCCATGCTCCCCGTATCCATCCTCCGGGTAGCGACGGTAGAAAATGCCGGTGGGAAGATCCACCCGAAGGTGCCTGTCCACCAGGGCCAGGGTAGAAACGATGCGAGGGTCTTGGGGACGTCGCAGGCCCAGGCGCACCAGCCACAAAAACTCCAGGCCCAGAAGCTCCGCCACATCCACGGCCACGCCAGCTCGGTTGGCCACCTGAACCCGACCCCTGGGACCCAGGGGACCCGAAGGGGATAAGCGAACATAATGGCCCTCCACACCTACCGCCCGGTCCAGCCCCGAACCCTTCACGTAGCCCCATTCCTCAATGCGCACATTCCAACAGTCCGCAAGGGAAAGCGCATACTCCGCCTCCTCCCCCTGCAAAAAGCCGTATAAGGCAGCCCCAGACAGGGCGGCAACGCTTACGGCCAAGGTAAAGGGGGAAAGGCCAGGGCTTTCCTCCCAGCGGTCCTGGGGGCTCACCGGACCCTCCCGGGCCAGAAAGCCCACTGCCCGCCGCACCATCTGGCGGAGAGGGCCGTTTGGGGAAAGTTGCCCCAACTCCCTAAACTTTAGGGCCAGAAGGACGGGCAAAGCGGCTTCATCCATTTGCACGCCCTGCCAGTAGGCCCGGCCATCCGGGTAGAAATTCTGCGCCCAGTGGCCATCCTCGGCCTGAACAGCCGCCAGGTAGGTGAGGATCCCTCGGGTCTCGGCGAACTGCCCAAGGGCCAGGTAGGCGAAGGCCACCTCCACCAGGTCCCGGCTCCAAACCAGATGGTAGCCCCCAGGGTCGTCCCGGGTATTGCCCCAGGGCACGGACAGGCTCGCCACCAAGGCCCCGGGGTAGGTGCGGTCCTCGTGCACCTTGAGGACGTGGTAGGAAACCTGTGCCTCCCGTAAGAGTTCCTCATCCTCTCCGGGAAACTGGGGTGAGGCTATCTCGCTCCAGGTGGCAGAGGCTTTTTCCTGGATCGTTTCTAGACCTTCCCCCAGGGCAGACCGCCCTAGGGTGAGGGCCCCCTCCGGGGTGGTGGCGAAGGCCAAGGCCATAACGCCCTTCTTTCCCTCCAGCTCACCCATGAGGGCCACGTTGCCATCCGCAGCCCTGGCAAAGGTCCAGGTCATGGCCCCGTTTTGGGCAAAATCTTGCCAGCCATCCGAGAAACCCACATAACCTGCGCTTCCCCTAAGGAACGGGCCCAGGAGGGCTAGGGCCTCGGATCCCGTGGCCGCCAGAAGTGCGCCCTCCTTCACCCAGGCGGTGTTCCCATAACCCGTTCCCCCAAGGTGGGGAGCGAGGAGGGGATACAGGCGAAAGCCTTCCCCCTCCAGGGTATAACCGATCAGCAGGACGTCCCGTTGGGGATCGGGGACCAGTTCCAGGGTAAGGCGGTACTCCTCGCCCTCGTGTACCACGCGCACCGTGGGGAAGAGGGGCGTGGCTTCGAGGCGGTAGCGGTTAACCCGCTTCACCTCCGCCCAGAACCCCCTTTTCGCCACGATGAAGCCCAGGTCCCGCATCTGGGGACGGCCGGTGGCGGGCCAGTAAACCTCGTTGACAATCCCGCGGCCCAGGGTGTACCAGACCCGGCTTCTCCCAAGGGCCGTGCCTATCCAGTCCTTTGCGCTGCTGGCCCAGGTGGGCGGAATCCCCGGCTTGCCAAAGGCCTCCATGCTCACACCTCTTGATCGGTGAAGATCCACTTCTCTTCGGCCCGAATGCGGTTAGGCGGGAGGTCCTCTCCCCTGGCCACCCGAAGGATGGCCTGCCGTTTGGCCGGACCCAGGGCCAGGAAGAGAACCCGACGGGTGCCGGAAAGGGCCTTAGGGGTGAGGGTAAGGCGGAGGGAAGGGTATGTGGGCCCCAGCACCACCTCCACCAGGCGGGAAGACCCCAGGGCAGGACTCCCGGGGAAAAGGCTTGCGGTGTGCCCTTCCTCACCCAGCCCCAAAAGGGCAAAATCAAAGGGTAAGAAAGGGCGGATCCGTTCCTCCATCCACTCCCGAGCCTGCTCAGGAGAAAGCCCCAGGGGAAAGGGAAGGAGGCGCTCCCTTAGAGGCCCCAGGGCCTGGCCTACCCGGTAGAGGTTGGTTCCGGGATCCCCCGGTTCCAGCCAGCGCTCGTCCGACAGGAGCAAAACCCCAGGATAGCGGACCCCCTGCCGGGCAAGGGCCCGATACACGGGTAGAGGGGTTTCCCCTCCGGCTAAAACCCCGCAGGAGGCGTAGAGCAAGTTCTCCATAAGCCAGGCACGGGCTCCCGCCAGGGCCGCCTGCGGGCTAGGGAAGGTTTTCACCCTCATCTTCTCTCCTCACCGCATGGCCGCCAAAGGCCCGGCGCAATAGGGCTAAGAGCCGGAAGCGTAGGCCGGCCCGGCCCTGGCTTTCCCAGCGAGCGAACAAGGCCTGGGCCATGGCCGGCAGGGCAACCCCTCGGCGCAGGCCCTCCTCCACCGCCCAACGCCCCTCGCCCGAATCCTCCACCAACGGGGCTATCCCCTCCAAAGGGCCCTGGACTACCTCGGCCAGCCTGTCCAGAAGGAAGCTCCTCACGATGGTCCCCTGGCGCCAGGCGGAAAGGATGCGGGCTGGATCCAAACCCAACTCTTCCCGGCCAGCATAGAGGAGTTCTGCGCCCTCCGCATAAGCTTCCATAAGGGCGTACTCCACCCCGTTGTGGACCATCTTGGAGTAGTGCCCCGCGCCCAGCGTCCCCGCGTGCACCCACCCTCCCTCCGGGGCCAGGGCTGCCAGGTAGGGTTCAAGCCGGGCCACCCATCTCGCCTCCCCTCCCACCATAAGCCCGTAACCCTCCTTGGCCCCCCAGAGGCCCCCGGAAACCCCCACATCCACGAAGCCCACTCCCTTTTGGGCTAGGGCTTCCCCCCGACGCTGGCTTTCCCGGTAGAAGGAGTTCCCCCCATCCACCACCAGATCCTCAGGAGAAAGGTAAGGAGCCAAACCCTCAAGAACGCTATCCACAGCCCCAGCTGGCACCATGAGCCAGAAGGTTTTAGGCGAAGTAAGCTGGCCCGCGAGGTCCGCCAAACTCGAGGCTACCCTTATCCCCTCTTTCCTGGCCCGAGCCTGAGCCTCCAGATCCGGGTCATACCCCACCACCGGAAGACTCCGGGCCCGCCACCTCTTGGCCATGCTCAAACCCATGCGTCCCAGCCCTATCAACCCCAGCATCTTCACCCCCTTAGGGAAACCCAGGCATGGCCAGGCTTCAGGATCCCCATCTGGCCCCCAGGGCCCTCGCTTCCCTGGGGATAGACCTCGGGTTCCCCCTCTTCCCAAGCCTTCAGCACGGGGTCAAGGACGCGCCAGGCCTCCTCCACCTCCTCCTGGGAAGGAAAAGGAGTGAGGTCCCCGGATAAGGCGGCAAGGAGCACTTCCTCGTAGGCGTCGAACTCGGGCTCGGGCCCCAGCCGGAAGGAAAGGGTTTCCGGCTTGCCCCTTCCCAGCAGGGTCAGATCCAGTCCCACCTCTGGGCTCAGGCGAAGGAGAAGCCCACCCCTTTGGCCCTCGGGGGAGGGATGAAAAGCCAGGAAGATGAAGCCGGACCGCGCCGCTAGTCGTTTGCCGCTCCGCAGGTAGAAAGGTACGCCAAGCCACCTGGGAGCATGGGTAGCAAGCCTTACGGCCACAAAGGTTTCGCGCGGGGAATCCGGGGCCACCCTGGGCTCTTCCAGGTAACCCTGGTACTGGCCGCGGACGACCAGGCGGGGCTCCGCCGTCTGCACCGACCGCAGGGCCTCCGCCCTCTGGGCGCGAATGGAGGCGGCTTCCAGACGGGAAGGGGGTTCCATGACCACCAGGGCCAGGAGTTGGAGCAGGTGGTTCTGAAGCATGTCCCGTAAAGCCCCGGCCTGCTCGTAATAACGGGCTCTTCCCTCGAGGCCCAAGGTCTCCGCATAGGTGATCTCTACCCAGGCGACTCCCTTCCGCTCCCACAAGGCTTCAAGGGAAGGGTTCCGATAGCGAAGCTCCAGGAGATTGGTCACGGAGGTCTTGCCCAGGAAGTGGTCTACCCTGAGGATCTGGTCTTCCCGAAAGTAGCGTTGGAGAAGCCGGTTCAAGGCCTGTGCGGAAGCCAAGTCGTAGCCGAAGGGTTTTTCCACAGCAATCCGCCTCCAACCCGTGTTTTCCTGGGCCAGATTGAGCTCACCCAAGGCCAACACCGCCTTTGGAAAGAGGCTTGGGGGCAGGGCCAGGTAGAAGAGGGCCGGCCCCTCCAGGTGGCGCAACGGGGAAAGCCCTTCCGGGGAGATCTCCGCGTTCCGGTAGCGGATGGATCCCTTCAGCCGCTGCCAGGCAGAAAGGTCCAGACCCGGCTTTTCCCGGAGGGCTGCCTCGAGGTGGGCAAGAAGCTCCCCGGTGTCCCAGCTCTCTGCGCCAAACCCCCATATCCTCAGGGGAGGAAGCTGACCCTGCCCTTGGAGCCTCACGAGGGCTGGCACAAGAAGGCGCCGGGCCAGGTCCCCGCTGATCCCCAAGACCACCAAATGGGTAACGGGCCCTCCTGAAGCAGCATGGTCCCCGGAGGCTCTCCCCATCATGGTCTCACCGGCTGAACTTCCTTAACCTCATCCAGCACCTTGGAGGTGTAAACCCCTAGCTCCCCTGAGGGAGGAAGGTGTTCTTGTAAGCGGAAGGTGGGCCGGGGCTGGCTGTCCACATAAGCGGCGATGTCCCGGGCCTCGTCGGGGGATAAGTTGGGGTTACCCAGGGGCATGGCCCCGTGGACGAAGGCGGCCAGATTCTTCCAGTTGGCCATCCCGGCACCGGCGTTGTAGGATTTCGGACCCCAAAGGGGGGGTCCTACTTGTCCCTGGCCCTCAGCCCCATGGCAGACAGCACACTTGGCTTGGTAGAGGCTCTTCCCCCGTTGCGCGTCCGCTCGGGTCCAGTCCACCGAGAGGGGCTTTAAGGCATTGGGTCCGGTGGGGCTTTTGGGGTTCATGTGCAGGGGCATGCCCTGGGAAAGGGAAGCGATGTAAGCCTCGAGGGCCACCAGAACCGGACCCCCTAATGGGGGAAGGGTACCATTGAGGCTCCGCATAAAGCAGTCCCCAATGCGGTTTTGCAGGGTGATGACCGCCTTTTCCCGGGGGGAGTAGGCGGGGAAGGCGGTGGCAGTGCCCACCAACGTGAGCCCCTTGGGATCCGTGCCCCCATTTAGGTGGCAGGAGGTGCAGCTGAGGGCGTTGCCCACATAGGCCTTGCTCAAGGGATGGTCCTTGGTGTTCATGAAGATGTCCTTACCAAGGGCCACGGTCTGGTCTAGACTCTCAGGAAAGTCCTGGGGGAGGGCAGGGATAGAGCCCCTGATGTTGGCGGTAGCGGAACCCTTGCTTACCCCCTGTTCACGCAAGGCCAGGTAGTTGAGGGCAAAGTAAAAAGTGGTGCCTGCAAAGGCCACAAGAAGCGCCAGAAGGATGGTCTGGGTAAGGCCTAACGGTTCCTGTTTTCGTCTCATTCTTGACCCCCTTTGGTATAGGGAAGGGGAATGTACTGCACGCTGGGTCGCCGAATCTGGGTCTGGGGGTACAGGCTCATAAGGGCGTACACCTCCCGAGGCATACTGGTGGATACAGGAAGGCCGAGTCCCCTGGCCTCTTCCACCGTGATGGGGTAATCGTGGGTCCAGGTGCCTTGGGAAAGGAGGCGGGCAGTGGTGGCGGCCCTCTCCGGGTCCATGTGCTTTGCCAGAAGCTTTTCTGCCAGTTCCGCCACCTGTTTGATGGCCTTGGCAGCCATGTCTGCCCTGATGAGGGTAGCATCCTCGATCTTATCCAGGGGCTTGCTCTGAACCAGGGCAAGGAGGCTCGCCGCCGGATACTCTCCGATCTGCGGATCCACTGGGCCCAGGACCGCGTTCTCATCCATGATGATTTCATCGGCGGCCAGGGCGATTAACGTTCCCCCAGACATGGCATAGTGGGGAACGAAGACGGTTACCTTGGCCGGGTGTTTCAGGAGAGCCAGGGCAATCTGCTCCGCCGCCAGGACCAACCCCCCGGGGGTGTGGAGAACGAGGTCGATGGGCATACCGGGATCCGTGAGGCGGATGGCCCTTAGCACCTCCTCGGAGTCGTCCACGTCAATGTACCGGGCCACGGGAATCCCGAGAAGATTGATGGCCTCTTGGCGGTGGATCAGGGTGATGACCCGGCTTCCCCGCTTCCTTTCAAGGCTTAGGATCTGCCGGGTGCGGGCGGCCTCGAGGGCCTGGCGCTGGAAATAGGGGCTCAAGAAGGCAAAGACGAGGAAAAGCCAGAAGAGGTTGTTGATCAGGCTACCGAAATCCATCACCTACCCCTTTCCGGCATCACCCGGACCTGCAGGATCCGACCCTGCCGCCAAACCTTTAGGACCACCGTCTCGCCTGGACCCAGGTTGGCCAAGAGGTTCTGCAGGTCCCATGGCTGGTCCAGGGAGTTCCCGTTAGCCTCGAGGATCACGTCGCCGTCCACCCCCACCCGAAGGCCTTGCCCGCTCGCCGGATCGGCCAGCGTAACAAAGCGGCTCGCCCCCTTTAGTCCTGCTAAGGCGGCAGGGGAACCCGGGGCCACCTTCTGAACCAAAAGACCCTGGTCCGGAAAACGGTACTGGGCCCGCAAGGTGGGTGGCAGGGCGCTCAGGGGAAGAACCTCTACCCCTAGCCTCGGCCTCCTGGCCAAGACCTCCCCTTCTGTGACCTGCCTCCCCGCCTTCATGGCGGGTAGCCACTCCTTCACCAAGTTGATGGGGATGGCGAAGCCTACCCCGGAATACTGGGGCGCTCCCACCTGCCCCGTGGGGGAAAGAATCGCGGTATTCACTCCGATCACCTCACCCCGGGAATCCAATAGGGGCCCACCGGAGTTTCCCGGATTGATAGGGGCATCGGTCTGGAGAAGCTTGGGCACCAAGGGATCCACGGCCCCGGGGTTTTGCCGGAGGGCGGAGATCACCCCGGTGGTCACGGTAAACTCCAAGCCAAAGGGATTGCCGATAGCGATGGCCTTCTGGCCCACCAAGACCCTGTCTGAGTCCCCAAGGGGCAACACCACAGGGGGCTTGGCATCGGTTTTGAGCAGGGCCAAGTCCAAGGAGGGTACGGAGCCCACCACCCAAGCGGGATACGCCCTGGGATCCCCTTGAAGGCGTACCTGGATGCGTTCCGCCCCCTGCACCACGTGATAGTTAGTGAGGATGTAACCTTTGAGGTCCACAAAGAACCCGGATCCCGTACCCACCTGCGGAGGCTGGAGAAAGGGAGCGAAAAAGGGGGCAAACTGGGGCGGCACGTTAGGGGGCAGGGTTTGTCCGGGAAGGAAGCTTTGCACCAGAACCACCCCCGGGCCGTAGCGGGCAGCGATCTCCACCGTGTTGGCCTCATCCGGAAGAAGCCCTTGCAGGTTTCCGGACAAAGGGGGTGGCGGCGGTGCACTGCCCTGTCCATCGGCCCGATCCAGAGCCCACCAAAGCATGCCGCCCGAAAGCGCCACCAGCGCCAGGACCAGGGCTGCGTGCTGCCGGGACATGGGGACCTCACCTAGAAGTAGTAGCGGGGGAAGTCACCAGCCAGCCCACACCGGCCCCCACGATAGGATGGGAAAGCCGTCCGTTGCGATGCCTTGGCCCCAGGGGAAAGATCTCCACGTTGGGCTTCACCGGATTGGGGGCCACGCTAGGGGGACTGGTCAGGCTCACATCCAGGTAGTGGGAATCAGGCGTAATGGCGGGGCCATAGTAGGAAAAGTGTAGAGGCTTGGCAAAGCGCAGGATCCTTTGTCCGGTCTTGAGATCGGTAACCCGCAGGGCAAAGGCAAAGACCACCTTTTCCCCCTGGGGAGCGTAGGCCTGCCAGTAAGCAGGGTCCCCGGTCAGGATTTCCAGCCGCACAGGATCCTGTCCGAAGGCCCCAGAGGGTACTGTGAGAACCAAGCCGCCCAGCCCAAGGCGCATGTAATCCCACGGCTGGACGATAAGGCTTGCCGTCACGGTGGGAAAGCCAAACTGGGCAGGGTCTGGAGGTTGAACCTGGGCCTGGGCCAGAGCCAAAACCAACGTTGCTGCTACCATCCACAACCGCCTGAGCATAACCACCTCACCTCCACCCTTAGCGTGGTCCGCCTGTCTGTAGCCCACCTGAAACCCCGACCTCTACCCCGGAAAGTGTTCCGTGTTAGGTTGAAGCTGTGGGGCGGCGGATGGCCATTGGTTTTTTCGTTTTTCTAATCCTGCTGACAGCCTTGGTCATCAACGCACCTTGGCTTCTCCAACAGGGGTATGCATGGTACTATCGGGGCCGGGTTGGTGCCTTAACTCCCTGGGAAGGGTCGTTCCGGCAGAAGCTCCTGGTCTTGGCCCCCCACCCCGATGACGAAACCCTGGCTGCGGGTGGCCTGATCCAGAAGGTACAGGCCTCAGGAGGACAGGTGTTCATCGCCTGGATGACTCTGGGGGATGGTTTCCAGTGGGACGCCGCTCTCGTGGACCGTACCCTTAGGCCCAGGCCTGAAGACCTTAGGAAACTGGCGGAAAGGCGCCTTGGGGAAGCCAAGGCGGCGGCCCGCACTTTAGGGGTTCCCGAGAACCACCTCTTCTTCCTGGGGTATCCGGACCGGGGTCTTCTTCACCTGTTCCTGGAAAACTTTTTCACCCCCTACCGCTCCCCCGCCACCCGCCTGGATCGCGTGGCCTACCCCGGCACCGTCTCCCCAGGGGCCCCCTACACGGGGGAGGCCTGGGAAACGGACTTGCGACGTATCCTGGAGCGGGTTGCCCCGGATATCGTGGTGGCGCCCGCCCTCGAGGATGCCCACGTGGACCACCGCGCCACGGCCTACATGGCCTTGAGGCTCCTAGGGGAGCGAGGATGGCTCTCCAGGCTCCGTTTCTACATCGTCCACGGGGGGCTGGAGTGGCCCTTGCCCAAAGGCCTTCATCCCGGGCTCTATCTGGAACCGCCTCCCAGGGGCCAGCACCTCGCCTGGCAGCGCCTGGACCTCACTCCGGAGGAGGAGGCAAGGAAACTGCAAGCCCTTAAAGCCCATCGTAGCCAGATGGAGATTCTCGGGCGCTTCATGGAGGCCTTTGTGCGGAAGAACGAGCTTTTTACTCCCGCCTCCAACCCGCCCGTGGCCCCCTAGCGGTTTCGGCTGGAGCGTACCTTCCTAAGGCGCTTGGGCAAGAGGTGGTCCCTGGGTACCACGCTGATGGTGCCGTCCACTTCCAACACAGCGCTCAGCACGTCCTCGAGGCGCCCTACTCCGTGCTCGCGAAGGGCAGCCATGAGCTCCTCGAGGTCCACTCCTTCCCGCAGAAGGTTCTCGGGGATAGGCTTTCCATCATGGACCAAAAGGGTTGGGTGCCCGAGAAAGCTCCGCCGCAGCGGACTTTGAGAGAGGAGCCGGTCCAAGGCCAGCAGCAGTCCAGCCCCCAGCAACCCACCCACAAGGCTGTTGTCGGGGCCAATCATGGCATTTTGCACCACGTTGGATAGCAGTAAGAGGGTAAGAAGGTCTAAAGGAGTCATCTGGCCTAAGACCCGCTTCCCGCTCAGCCGGAGGTACCCAAGGAGAACCAGGTAAACCACGGCCACGCGCAGAAGGGTGAAGAACACCGTGGTGGGGTCTCCCAAAACTTCCCGGACATGCTCGACCATAACACCATGATGAACCCCCCTCTGGGCTCAACCCCCGAAGCGACCCAGGGTCAAGCCACCAAGGTTTAGGCTCTCCCCCGCAAAGGCGCGGGCTTCAGGTGGGATTCAGTTTCCCGGCCTAAGGTAGGGCTATGATTGACAGCCCAGCGCAGTTGGTGGCCATCCTGGTGGTAGCCCTTCTCCTGTTTGGGCCGAGGAAGTTGCCTGAGCTGGCCCGAGGCCTAGGGCAATCGGTGCGGGAGTTCAAGAAAAGCGTGGAGGGCCTGGCCGAGGAACCCAAAACGGAGAAGGAGGATCCACAAGCGGTTCCCCACGCTCCTCAGCCCAAACCGCCGGTCGAGGGTGAAAGGCCCCCTCGAGGCTAAAGGCGAAGGTATAGCCCCAGCCGGTCCAGAACCCAGAAGACCAGCCACCAGAACAGGATATAGCTGAGGGTGAAAAGGTATCCCCCAGCAGGCCCCCCATGCGCCAAGAAGGTTCCCAGGAGCAAGCTCCAAAACCCCCGGAGCCAGGTGAGCTTGAGGGCCAGGGGGAGGACATAGGCCAAGAGGGGGTTGGCCCCAAACGGGCGCAGGGGCTGGAGGATACCCCGGGGCAGGCGCTTAAGGACCTCCAGGGTCAAGGCCCCCAGGAACAGGGTTGGGAGGAGGTAGGTGGGAGTCCAGTAGGTCTTATCGGGTGGGAGAAAGGGCAGGAAAACTAGTCCTCCAACAAGGCCCAGTACCCCCCACGGCCAGAGGCTTCGCCCTTTCATGAGGGCCTCCCCCAAGCCCGTGGCCAAAAGGACGAAGGCGCCCGTGGGTATGGCGGAAGGAAGCCCCCTTAAGCCCAAGGCCATCAGATAGGTGCGGTTCAGATGGAGGAGCAGGTTTCGGTCCTCGGCAAAGATCCCCGGCCCTACTCCGGGTACGGGAACCAGGAGAATGGCCGCCCCGTAAGCGACCATGAGGAACAGGGCAAGAAGGGTACGGCGGAGGAGAGGAAGATCATAAAGCCAAGCCCCAAGCCAGTAGGCCAGGGCCAGAAGCTGCAGGACGTCCAAGGCAAAGACCCACCGACCCATCTGCAAACTGGTGAGACCCAGGCCTAGGAGGAACAAAAGAACGACCCGGCGAAGAATACGGAGTTCGTAGAGCCACTCGGCCACGCCCCTCCTTAGGGCGCTGGCGCGGCTAAAAGGGATGGCGGCCCCCATGGCCAGGAGGTACCAGGGGAAGACCAGGTCGGCGAGGTAGACGCTTCCGCCGAAGGGGCCGTGTTCCAGGTACGGGGGTGCCCCCGGGGGAAGGTTGTTGACGAAAAGCATGAGGGCCACGGTGAGCCCCCGAAAGGCATCCAGGGCCAGGCTCCGCGCCGAGAGCGTCATCGCTGGGCTAGTACCAGGCCCTCCACCGTACCCAAGGCGAGCCCCTGGGCCCGGGCCTTACGGATGAAGACAGGAAGGACCCTAAGGGTGTTGGCCACGTTGTCGTGAAGAAGAACGATGCCTCCCGGGCGGAGGTGGTCCTCGAGGCGCTTTTCCAGGACGGGGAGGGAAAGCCCCGCATAGTCCCCGGGATCATCGGTCCAGAAAACCGTGGTCAGGCCCAGGTCCCGGGCCACCTGGAGCACCGTGCGGTCGTACCGGCCCCCGGGTGGGCGGAAGTACCGGGGAACGACCCCAGTAAGGCGTTCCAGGACCTGGTTGCAAAGGAGCAGTTCCTTCCGGATCTCACTTGGCTCAAGCCCCGGAAGGTGGACGTGGTGGTAGGTGTGGTTGCCCAGCTCGTGCCCCGCCGCCACCAGATCCCGGATGAAGTAGGGATAGGCTTCGGCGTTCCGCCCGATCACGAAGAAGGTGGCCTTAATCCCTTCCCGCTTGAGCAAATCCAAAAGGAGAGGGGTAAAAAGGGGATGGGGAGCATCGTCAAAGGTAAGGGCCACGTAGGGACGCCCAGGGTTGCCGTGGTAGAGGACACCTCCCCGGTGGCCTACCCGGCTGGCAAGGATTTGCTCGGCCCTCTCCTTGGCCCGGTAGGCCTCGGGGCCCTCGTACCGAGGGCGGTCCTCCAGAATGGCCTCCAAGGGCTTCTCCTGACGGATCCCAGGGTTCAACCAGAGGCGATCGTAGCCGAGGGGCGTCCTTAAAGCCAAAAACTCGGGCGCGCGGGCCTTCGGCACGCTGGCGGTAAAGAGGGGGAGGTCCTTTGGACCCGCGTAGGGAGCGGGGTAGATGGCCAGATCCACCTCGGCCAAGCTTACCCGGGCCTCGAGGGCACCCCTCACCGCCTCCTGGGCCAGGCGAAGAAGATTGGCAGGGGATGCTTCCCCAGGGGCGACCTGAAGGAGGACGTACCCCACCTCCATATAACCGTTGCCCAGGTAGTTTGCCCTCAGCACCTGGGGAAGTCGCAGGGTCAAGGAGGGCAAGGGCTCCTGGGGCAGGGGTTTCGGTGGGGCATACCCCTCCACCAAAGGTAAGGGGGCCAAAGCCAGAAGTAAGGCCAGCATGATCTCCACTCTAGCGGATAAGGTCCAGGCCGTCAGGATACCGGAGGAAGCCCGGATCGCTGCCGGGAGTGTCGGTCCTACCGTACTGGAAGACCACCCGGTTTTCCTTGCGGTCCACCACCAGAACCCGGTGTCGCCAGTCGTCGGTAAGGACCACAAGTCCATTCCTCAAGCCCAGGGCCACCGAGGGATGGTTGAGGTGCTCCTCCTTCCCCTCAGGGGCGTAGCGCCAGAGGAGGTGCCCCTTAAGGTCCACCTCCACCACGGCCCCTGGGGACCACCAGTCCACCACCAAAACCGTGCCCCAGGGCGTCAGGTTGGCGTCGGAAGGGTAGTGCACAGGAAGGGAAATGGTGGCAAGTCGGTGGCCCTGTAGGTCCACCACCGCCAGGTCATGCCCAGCGATCTCCGTGACCAGAAGCCTGTCCTTCCCCAAGGGGAAAGCACCATTGGGCTTATTGAAAAACCCATCGGCGTTGCGGTAGACCCCTGTCCGGCCCAGAACCTTCTGTAGTTTTCCTTCCCGGCTAAAAAGGAGAATGCGGCAGTTTCGGATGTCCGCCAGGGCCAGCAGGCCCGAGGGCAAGGGCACCAGGTCATCGGGATTGTCCAGCTGACCCGGTCCCGCTCCAGGGTGGCCCGGCCGCCCGTAGAGCCAAAGCAATCGTCCCACTGGATAGCCCACCGCACCCACCGCATCCACCTCGGGATCGGTAATGTACGCCACCGACCCCCCGGGGGCCAAGAAGACGTCATCCGTATAGCGGAACGGTCTGGGCAGGGGAATCACCCGAACAAGCCTCCCCTCCCCAGCGAGCTCCACCAAACGGTGGTTGCCCGCATCAGCGATGACCACACCCTTGTCCAAGGGGCCTTTTGCCCAGGCGAGGGACAGCAACCCGAGGAGCGGGAGCAAGGCTATAGGCCTCATGCCCTCAGGAAAAGGCCAAACCCTGAAGTTGGCCTGAAGCGGGACTCGAGGTAACGCTTGCAGAACCCCCCCTTAGATCACCCCTCTCCCCTCGAGCCCTGGTTGCCCCAAATCCTTCCCTGTTGGCTTTTGCCCTCTCATGAGCCCAGCGCCTGCTTGAGGAGGTAGAGGTTAAGGCCCAGCACCAGAAAAGTTGCCCCCCATCCCAGGAGACGGAGCCAGGAAGGTCCCAGCAAGGAACCCATCAGGTTGGGGTCCCCGCTGAACCGCATGAGCGGGAAGAGGGTGAAGGGAAGCTGCAGGGAAAGGAGCACCTGGGAGAAGACGATGAGGGCCATGGGGGAGGCGTGGAGGGTGAGGGCCAGGGAGGCTGGGAGTACCGCCAAAATCCGGGTCAGAAGCCGTAGCCGGGCCCGGTTGGCCTTAGCCCCCAGAAAACCCTCCACCACCACCTGCATGGCCAAGGTGCCGGTAACGGTGCTGGAGAGGCCGCTGGCCAGGAGGCCTATGCCGAAGGCGAACGCCGCCAAGGGCCCCAACAGGGGAACCAAAGTGCGGTAGGCCTCTCCAAGGTCCCGGATGACCAAGCCATGGGTGTGAAAAACGCTAGCTGCCACCACCAGGATGGCGGCGTTAACCAGCCAGGCCCCCGACAGGGCCAGCACCGTGTCCAGGAGGAGGAATCGATACACCCGCTTCCTCCCTTCCCCCAGCCGGGTCTTCACCTGGGCGGAGTGAAGGAAAAGGTTATGGGGCATCACCGTGGCCCCGAGGATGCCCAAGGCCACATAAAGGGCCCCGGCATCCCCCAAGGCGGCGTTGGGAAGGAAAAGGTGCCGGACCAGTTCCAGGGCCGGGGGTCTAGCCAAGGCTACCTCCACCACATAGGCCAGGCCGATTACGGCTACCAGGGCGGTGATGGCCCACTCCAGGGCCCGGAAACCAAAGCGTTCCAGGTAAAGGATCAGGAACACATCGAGAACCGTAAGCCAGGCGGCCAGGACCAGGGGAAGGCCAAACAGAAGGTTTAAGGCCACCGCCATCCCCATGAACTCGGCCAGGTCCGTGGCCACCATGGCCAGGAAGGCGGTGAGAAAAAGAAAGCGCCCCCAGGCCCCGGGATAGTGCGCCCGCATATGTTCGGCGAGATCCTTCCCCGTGGCCACCCCGAGCCGGGCGGCGATGGCCTGAAAGAGAACGGCCATGGCGCTGGAGAGGGTTACCACGAAGAGGAGTCGGTAGCCATACCGGCTTCCCGCCTCGAGGCTCGTGGCCCAGTTTCCAGGGTCCATATACCCCACGGAAACAAGAAACCCCGGGCCCAGGTACCACCACCATGGCCGGGGTTTAGGCGTGCCTAAAAGCCCCATGCCCTAAGGATACACCCAAGACCCCAGTCAGGGGGGTTTCATTTCCCCTTCAGCTCTTGGAGTACCCTGAAATCCGGTCGTGTCAAGATTTATGTGTAAGCGTCTGTGTACGGGGGGCATACCTCTCCAGAAGCATCTTCTCCAGCACTTCCCGCACCTCAGCAAAGCCCTTCAATCGCCGCTCAGACCACCTCCCCTCCTGACGCTCCGCCTCCAAG
>NZ_BAAJPG010000038.1:17560-173962 GCF_057547025.1 Thermus sp. KWY1 | reverse complement strand
GGGAATTCCACCACCCTCTCCCACCCTCTAGCCTGAGCGTATCCCACGCTCCTCCACGGTTGAGCCGTGGCCTTTCACATGGGACGCCCCAGGCCGCCTACACGCCCTTTACGCCCAGTAAATCCGGGTAACGCTCGCGCCCTCCGTATTACCGCGGCTGCTGGCACGGAGTTGGCCGGCGCTATTACCTGGGTACCGTCATCCCCCTACACGGGGCTTTCGTCCCCAGTTCAGGAGTTTACACCCCGAAGGGCTTCCTCCTCCAAGCGGCGTCGCTCCGTCAGACTTCCGTCCATTGCGGAAGATTCCTAACTGCTGCCTCCCGTAGGAGTGGGGCCCGTGTCTCAGTGCCCCTGTGGCCGGCCATCCTCTCAGACCGGCTACCCGTCGTCGCCTTGGTGGGCCTTTACCCCACCAACTAGCTGATGGGACGCGGGCCCATCCGGAAGCGGGCTATTCACCCTTTAGTCCTACCCCACAGGACAGGACCACATGGCGGATTAGCCTGGGTTTCCCCAGGTTGTCCGCCTCTTCCGGGTAGGTCACCCACGCGTTACTCACCCGTCCGCCGCTGGGCAGGTATAAACCTACCCCGCTCGACTTGCATGTCTTAGGCACGCCGCCAGCGTTCACCCTGAGCCAGGATCAAACTCTCCAATAAAATTAACGCCCGAAGGCGTTGTTGGCTTCTTGGTGTTAGCCTCTGCTCTCCCCTTTTCAAGATCCCCCTGCTTGGGCTTTCGCCCGCGCAGCAAAAGCTATGCTATCAAGCCCCCTCCTTCTTGTCAACACCCCCCAGGCGCCGGATCTCCTCGATGAAGCGCTCCACGGAATCAAACTCCCGGTACACGGAGGCGAAGCGGATGTAGGCCACATGGTCCAGATCCCGTAAAAAGGCCATGGCCTTCAGGCCGATCTCCTCGGAGGTGATCTCCGGACCCGTCACCTGGTCCTCAAAGGTGTAGGCGAAGCGGCGGAGAACCTCCGGGTCCACGGGGCGCTTTTCGCACGCCAAAAGAAGCCCCCTCAGGAGCTTATCGGGGTTGAAGGGTTCCCTTCGGCCGTCCCGCTTCACCACCATCAAAGGCTCCAGCTGGGTGCGCTCGTAGGTGGTGAAGCGGCGGCCGCAGGCTGGGCACTCCCGGCGGCGGCGGATGGCCGCCCCCTCGTCGGAGGGGCGGGAGTCCACCACCCGGGTGTCGGGATGACCGCAGTAAGGGCACTTCATGGCACTTCCCTAAGGAGCTCGTAGATCTCGGGGGACGGGGGAGGCTCGGGAAGCTCCACCTCCAGCACCACCCCGCGCACCCCTTCGGAAACCATGGAACCCAGGCCCAGGGCCGCCCGGACCAAGGCTTGGTCGTAGGCTTCGGAAACCGGATCCCGGGAGGGCACCACCCCGTTCACCCGCACCCCGGGGAAGGTCCGGGTGACCCCCTCGATGAGCCCTTCCACCGCCCGGCGCACGGAAAGGGTATGGGGCTCTATGCGCACCGCCGGCGGCAGCACCAAGGTGACGAATCCACCCCCTGCCAGGTGGCGCAGACCCTGCTGGAGCACATACAGGCTGGACTTCACATCCTGGCTCATGAGGTCGTACCACTCCCCTTCCAGAAGCTCCACGAAGGGGGTCTTGCTCTCGGCGGTGGTCACGTGGACGATGCCGTCCAATAGCCCAAAAAGCTCTTCCACCTTTTCAAAGGTGCTGGTCACATCCAAAACCACGCTCATATCGCCCCGGATGGGGATGGCCGTGGCCCCCAAGGCCTCCACCTCCGAGGCCACGCTGGTGGCCAGCTCCACGTCGGGGTCCACGGCGATAACCGTGGCCCCGTTGCGCCCGTAGCCGTGGGCGATGGCCCGGCCGAAGCCCCTGCCGGCCCCGGTTACCATAACGATCCGCCCCTCGAGCCCCAAGATATCCCGTGACATCAGGCCCATTGTACGGGAAAATGAGGACATGGCCCGCATCCGCGTGGAAGAAGGGGACATCACCGAGTTCCGGGGGGATGCCATCGTCAACGCCGCCAACAACTATCTGAAGCTGGGCGCCGGGGTAGCGGGGGCCATCCTGAGGAAAGGAGGCCCCTCCATCCAGGAGGAATGCGACCGGATCGGGAAGATCCGGGTGGGGGAAGCCGCGGTCACGGGGGCGGGGAACCTGGGGGTGCGCTACGTGATCCACGCCGCCGTCCTGGGGGATGAGCCCGCCAGCTTGGAAAGCGTGCGCCAGGCCACCCGAAGCGCCCTGGAAAAGGCCGTGGAGCTAGGCCTAAGGACCGTGGCCTTTCCCCTTCTGGGCACCGGGGTGGGAGGGCTTCCCGTGGACCAGGTGGCCCAGGTGATGCTGGAGGAGATCAAGAAGGCCCCGGATACCCTCGAGGTCACCCTCTACGGCTACCGCAAGGAGGACGCCGAGGCCATCCGGAAAGCCCTTTGAGGCTACACCTTAAACATGCGAGGGCACTAGGGGGAACCTTCCTCCTGGGGTGGCGGGGGAGCCTCCTCCCGCCCAGAGGGAGGGGTGCTTCCGGGAGCGGCTGGGGCGGCTACCTTGGGGAAGTAATCCTTGGCCAGGGCCTCGAGGTCCTGGGCATCCACCTTGCCATCCCCGTTGCCATCCCCTTTGAGCTCCTTCCCCTCCTTGCCCCAGTTCTGGGCCAGTTGCAGGAGGTCGGCAAAGGGCCTGCCCCGCTTCAAAGCCTCCCCCAGGAGCTTCCCCTCCTTGTCGTAGAAGACCACCCGGGGGGAAAACCTGGGGGTAAGGGCCTTCTGCGGGGTGAGGAGGAGGCGGAAGGCCTCCTGGTCCTTTAGGGGTTTGGCGAAGGCCACATCCAGGCGCAAAAGCCCTGCCTCCGCATCGTAATCCAGGAGGTAGACGGGGCTCGCTACCTTCAGGCTGGCAAGATCCGGGCTCAGATCCTTTAGGGAAAGCTCCAGCTGGAAGCCCAGGGCCTCCCGCACCTCCACCCGGCCCAAGAGCAGGAAGGGCCCTTCCACCTGGGCCGGCGGGGCCACCAGGGTAAGCCTAGGCGGGGGTGGGTCGGACACCGTGAGGGTAAGCCGCTGGACCCGGCTGTTCTTGGCCCCGTCCTCCACGGTGAGGGTAAGGGGGAACTGGCCCTTCTCCCTGGGTACCCCGGTGATCCGCCCGCCCTGGAAGGCAAGGCCTTGGGGGAGTTTGCCCTCGAGGCTAAAGGTGTAGGGCCGCACCCCACCTTCGGCGCTGAAGGTGGCGGTGTAGGCCTCCCCCAGGTAGGCGGGAGGAAGGCTGGTGCTGGTGAGGCGCAGGGGTTCCATTCCCGCCCCCGTGGGGTCTTGGGTGCCACAGGCGGCCAGGAGGAGGAAGAGGGGCCAGAACTTCCGCATGGGTCCAGTCTAGCGGGTATAGTTGAAGGCATGATTAAGCCGGATTGGTGGATCCGGGAGATGGCCAAAAAGGGAATGATCGAGCCCTTTGAGGAAAGGCTGGTGCGGGAAGGGGTGATCAGCTACGGGCTTTCCAGCTTCGGCTACGACCTCCGCGCCGCCCCAGAGTGGAAGATCTTCACCAACGTCTTTTCCACGGTGGTGGATCCCAAGGGCTTTGACCCCAAAAGCTTCGTGGAGTACGAGGGCGAGGAGGTCATCATCCCCCCCAACTCCTTCGCCCTCACCCGGAGCATCGAGTACATTCGGATGCCGGAGAACGTGATCGCCATCGCCCTGGGCAAAAGCACCTATGCCCGTTGCGGCATCGTGGCCAACGTGACCCCTTTGGAACCTGGCTGGGAAGGGCACGTCACCCTGGAGATCTCCAACACCACCCCCCTGCCCGCCAAGGTCTACGCCAACGAGGGCATCGTGCAGATCATCTTCCTCGAGGGCCCGCGGCCCGAAACCACCTATAAGGACCGCCGGGGCAAGTACCAAGGGCAGAAGGGCATCACCCTGCCCCGGGTGTAGGCTATGAAGGTGCGCCTCCTCTTCCTCGCCTTCCTTCTCCTCCTGGGCGCCTGCAAGGGTGAGAGCATGCAACCCCTTCCCTACCTTTCGGAAACACCGGTCCGATCCTTCAAGGCACCCCAAAAGGTGCTGGAAGACGACAAGGATTACTACGCCCGCCTGAAGACCACCAAGGGGGATATTCTTCTTGATCTCCTGGAGAAGGAGGCCCCCAACACGGTGAACTCCTTCGTCTTCCTGGCCCTCCACCGCTTCTTTGAGGGGGTGGTGTGGCACCGGGTCATCCCGGGCTTCGTGGCCCAGACAGGGGATCCCACGGGCACCGGCCGGGGTGGGCCCGGGTATAGCTTCGGGTTGGAGATCGCCCCCGGTTTGGCCTTCGACCGGGAGGGTATGGTGGGCATGGCCCGCACCCAGGACCCCAACTCCAACGGCAGCCAGTTCTTCATCACCCTGGCCCCCACCCCCCACCTCACCGGGCAGTACACCCTCTTCGCCAAGGTGGTGGAGGGCATGGAGGTGGTAAGGCGCCTTGCCCCCACGGAGGGCCCAGGCGCCACGGGGGAACGGGACAAGATCCTCAGCGTGGAGATCCTGGTCAAGGAATGATCCCCGAAGGCACCCGTTTTCTGCTTCCCCCCGAAGCCCGGCTCAAGGCCGAGCTTATGGCCCGGCTACGGGATCTCTTCCTCCGCCATGGGTATGAGCCCGTGGAACTCCCGGCCCTCGAGGTCTACGACCCCTCCCATCCCCTGGCGGAACGGGCCTTCAAGCTGGTGGACAAAACCGGGGAGGTCTTGGCCCTTAGGAGCGAGTTCACCACCCTTCTGGCCAAACTCCTAAGGCCCCACCTGGGGGAAGGAGTGGCCCGCTTCCAGTACGCCGGGGCCCTTTGGCTTAGGGAAGGGGATGCGGAACTCGGCCGCTACCGGGAGTACACCCAGGTGGGGCTGGAACTCATCGGGGCCACGGGCCCCCTGGCGGATGCCGAGATCCTCTCCCTGGTCTTCGCTGCCCTCGAGGCCCTGGGCCTGGAAGGGGAGGTGGAGGTGGGCCTTCCCAGCCTGGTGGGGGAGGTGCTCAAGGCCTCGGGCCTGCCGGAAGAGGCCCGCAAAGAAGCCCAGAGGGCCATCCATCGCAAGAACCTGCCCGAGCTCACCGAGCTCCTCTCCCGCCACCCGGTTTCCCCGGAGGCCCGGCGTACCCTCCTGGCCCTCCCCGACCTCTACGGGGGCATGGAGGTGCTGGCCGAGGCCAAGAGCCTCCCCCTCCCCGAAAGAGCCAGAAAGGCCCTGGAGGATCTGGAAAAGACCCTGGAACTTCTGGAAAGGCCCGTGCTTTTGGACCTGGGCATGGCCCGGCGCTACGAGTACTACTCGGGGGTCTTCTTCCGCGCCTACACCCCGGGGTTCGGCCTGCCCCTTTTAGGAGGCGGCCGGTACGACGGGGCCCTCCTCCCCAGGGCGGCGGGGTTCGCCATAGGGGTAGAGCGGGCCCTGGAGGCCCTAAAACCCCCCAGGGTGGACGTAAGCCCCGAGGTTTTGGCCCTGGACCTGAAGGCCCTTCGCCGCTTCGCCCGGGAAAAGCGGGTGGAGCTCTTCCACGGGGAAGACCCCGTGGCCTACGCCAAGGCCCGGGGCATCCCCTACCTGGCCCAAGGCGAGCGCATCTTTAAGGTGGAGGAGGCATGAAGCGCTTTGCCCTCACCATTGCCCTGCCCAAGGGGCGAATGTTTCAGGAGGCCTACGAGGCCTTAAGAAAAGCGGGGCTGGAACTCCCTTCCATAGAGAACCAGCGGGCTCTCCTCCACGGCAAGGAAGGAGGGATCGCCCTCCTGGAGCTTCGCAACAAGGATGTGCCCGTCTATGTGGACCTGGGGATCGCCGAGGTGGGGGTGGTGGGCAAGGATGTGCTTTTGGACTCGGGCCGGGACCTTTTCGAGCCGGTGGACCTCGGCTTCGGAGCCTGCCGCCTTTCCCTCATCCGGCGCCCCGGCGATACCTCCCCCATCCGGCGCATCGCCACCAAGTATCCCCTCTTCACCACCCGGCTCCTGAAGGAACGGGGCTGGGTGGCGGATGTGGTGGAGCTATCCGGAAACATCGAGCTGGCCGCGGTCACGGGCCTGGCGGATGCGGTGGTGGACGTGGTCCAGACCGGGGCCACCCTTAGGGCGGCGGGCCTTGTGGAGGTGGAGGTCCTGGCCCACTCCACCGCCCGCCTCGTAGTGAACCGGCAGGCCCTCAAGCTTAAACGCTCGCTTTTAAAGCCCCTGATCGCTAAGCTGAGAAACCGTGACGGAGGCCCGTAGACGCCGCATAGAGGAGGTCCTAAGGAGGCGCCAGCCCGACCTCACCGTTTTGCTGGAAAACGTGCACAAACCCCACAACCTCTCGGCCATCCTGAGGAGCTGCGATGCAGTGGGGGTCCTCGAGGCCCATGCGGTGAACCCCACCGGGGGCGTGCCCACCTTCAACGAGACCAGCGGGGGAAGCCACAAATGGGTCTACCTGCGGGTGCACCCCGACATCCAGACGGCCATCGGCCACCTGAGGGAGCGGGGCTTTCGGATCTACGCCACCGCCTTGCGGGAGGATGCCCTAGACTTCCGGGAGGTGGACTACACCCAGCCCACCGCCATCCTCCTGGGAGCGGAGAAATGGGGGGTTTCCCAGGAGGCCCTGGCCCTTTCCCATGGAGCCATAAAGATCCCCATGCTGGGCATGGTGCAGAGCCTGAACGTGAGCGTGGCGGCGGCGGTGATCCTCTTTGAGGCCCAAAGGCAAAGGTTAAAGGCGGGGCTTTACGAGCATCCCCGCCTGGACCCAGAGCTTTACCAAAGGGTCCTCGAGGACTGGCTCAGGAAGTGACGTAGGTAAGCCAGCCCTCGTACTCGGGCCGCAAGCCCCTGGCGGCCTCCAGGTAGACCTCCCGTAGCCTCAGGGCAATGGGCCCGGCGGTCCCCGAGCCAATGGGCCGCCAGTCGATCATGGAAACCGGGGTCACCTCGGCGGCGGTGCCGGTCATGAAGACCTCGTCGGCCATGTAGAGCTGGTCCCGGGTGGCCCGCACCACCTGGACCTCGTACCCGAGGTCCCTGGCGATGCGGATCACGGAATCCCGGGTGATCCCCTCCAGGTTCACCGAGTGCTCGAGGGCATAGATCACCCCGTCCCGCACGAAGAAGAGGTTCTCCCCGCTGCCCTCGGCCACATACCCCTCCTCGTCCAAAAGGAGCGCCTCGTCGGCCCCGGCCGCCACCGCCTCCATCTTGGCCAGGGCCGAGTTCACGTAGTTCCCCCCCACCTTGGCCTTGCCCGGCATCACGTTGGCGGGGAAGCGGGCCCAGGAGCTGGTGATGAGCTTGGCCCCCTTGCGCACCGCCTCCTCCCCCAGGTAGGCCCCCCACTCCCAGGCAGCCACCATCACCTCGGCGGGGTTGTTGGGCAGGGGGTTCACCCCCAAGGCTTTGGCCCCCATCCAGGCCAGGGGGCGGATGTAGCAGCTTTTGTAGCCGTTTCGCCGCACCACCTCCTTGATGGCCTCCTCGATCTCCTCCGGGGTGAAGGGGATCTCCATGCGCAGGACCTTGGCGGAGTTGAAAAAGCGCCGCACGTGCTCCTTTAGGCGGAAGATGGCCGCACCCTTGGGGGTTTCGTAGGCCCGTATACCCTCAAAGACGCTGGTCCCGTAGTGAAGGGCATGGCTTAGAACGCTGGTCTTGGCCTCCTCCTGGGGCAGAAGGGCCCCGTTCATCCAGATGAGACCGGCTTTGATATGAACATCCCCACCTTTAGCCTCGGGCTTCACCATGGCGAACCTCCGCCCCCATCATAACGCTTTTCCGCTCCTAGCCCTTTAACCGTAGCTCTCGGAAAACCCCCTTGGCCTCTTCCCCCAGGGCCCGGGCCACAGGTGCCTTAAGGCTTCCCTCCCGCACAAGAAGGTAGACGGTCCGCCCCGCCCCTGGGGGGCTCAAGGGCCTTAGGTGGAGGCGCTTGGCCCGGGGAAGGGTCCACAGGGCCACCTCAGGCAGAAGGGTAAGCCCCCCCACCTCCTCCACCAGAAGGATCAGGGTTTCCAGATCCCCGCTTTGAAACTCCACTCTTCGCCTTTCCAGGCTGGGACGGCAGACGGAAAGGACCTGATCCCGGAAACAGTGGCCTTCCGAAAGGATCCAGGTGTCCTCAAGGGGGATCTCCAAGGGATGAAGGCTCGCCTTGGCATAAAGGGGGTGCCCCGGGGAGATGTAGGCCAGAAACTCCTCGGAAAAAAGGGGAAGGCTCTGCACCCCCGGTGCCCGCTCCTCCGTACCCACCAACCCCGCATCCAACCGGCCCTCCACCAGCCCCTGAAGGATGGCCGGGGTGAGCTCCTCCTCCACCGAGACCTCGAGGCCCGGGTACCTTTCCAGCAACCGGGGCAAAAGCCTTGGCAGAAGATAAGGGGCCAGGGTAGGGATGACCCCCACGCGGAAAGGACCTTGGAAGACCCCCTCCTCTCCCCGGGCGATGGCCATGACCCTAGCCACCTCCTCCAGCACCCGGCGGGCCTGGGCCGCCACCCTTTCCCCCACCTCCGTGGGCTTTCCCTGCCTGCGGTCAAAGAGCTTGACCCCAAGCTCCTCCTCCAGCTTGCGGATCTGCACGCTGAGGGCAGGCTGGGTGAGGTAGACCCGCTCCGCCGCCCGGGTAAAGCTCCTCTCCTCCACCAGGGCCACCAGGTAGCGCATCTGCTCCAGGGTCATAAATTTAGTTTATTCCTATAACCAACAAGATGTATTGGACTTATGCGTGGATCCCCCCTAAGGTGAAAACTGCCTGGCCCTGCCAGGCAGGAGGTGACGAGGATGTTCCTGAGAATAGACCGCCTGCAGATCGAACTCCCCATGCCCAAGGAGCAGGACCCCAACGCCGCCGCCGCGGTACAGGCCCTACTGGGAGGGCGCTTCGGGGAAATGTCCACCCTGATGAACTACATGTACCAGTCCTTCAACTTCCGGGGGAAGAAGGCCCTTAAGCCCTACTACGACCTCATCGCCAACATCGCCACCGAGGAGCTGGGCCACATCGAGCTGGTGGCCGCCACCATCAACAGCCTCCTGGCCAAGAACCCGGGGAAGGACCTCGAGGAAAGCGTGGACCCGGTGGCCGCCCCCCTGGGCTTCGCCAAGGACGCCCGCAACGCCGCCCACTTCATCGCCGGCGGGGCCAACAGCCTGGTGATGGGAGCCATGGGGGAGCACTGGCACGGGGAGTACGTGTTCACCAGTGGGAACCTTATTCTGGACCTTCTCCATAACTTCTTCCTCGAGGTGGCCGCCCGCACCCACAAGCTCCGGGTTTATGAGATGACGGATAACCCCGTGGCCCGGGAGATGATCGGTTACCTCCTGGTGCGGGGCGGGGTGCACGCCGCCGCCTACGGCAAGGCCTTAGAAAGCCTCACCGGGGTGGAGATGACCAGGATGCTCCCCATCCCCCGCATCGACAACAGCAAGATCCCCGAGGCCAAAAAGTACATGGACCTGGGCTTCCACAGGAACCTCTACCGCTTTAGCCCTTCCGACTACCAGGACCTGGGGCTCATCTGGTCCGGCCCCTCCCCGGAGGACGGTAGCGAGGTAAGGGTGGTGGACGGCCCCCCCGAAGGCGGACCCGTCTTTGACGCGGGCCACGACGCTGCCGAGTTTGCCCCCGAGTTCCACCCAGGCGAGCTCTACGAGATCGCCAAGAAACTTTACGAGAAGGCCAAGTAAGGGGGTTCTTCCCGGCTGGGCCAAGAGGCCCAGCCGGCCCTAAAGCGCCCCATACCTCCCCCCGGGCAAAGCCTGGGCCAGCCCCTTAAGCTCCAGCAGGGTGAGGAGGGAAAGCACTTTTTCCGCAGGAACCCCCAAGGCCTGGGCCAGGTCCTCGGGGAGGGCTTCCCCTTGCCTAAGAAGGGCATAAAGCCCCTCCTCCTCCTGGGAAAGCTCCACTGCCTTTTTGGGCTTCCCGGAAAATCCCAGGTAGGAAAGAACGTCCTCTGCGGAAAGGACCGGATAGGCTCCATCCTGGATGAGGCGGTTGGTCCCCAAGGAGTTCGCATCGGTGGGACGGCCCGGCACCGCCAAAACCTCCTTGCCCAGTTCCAGGGCATACCGGGCGGTGATGAGGGCTCCGGATTCCATGGGGGCCTCCACCACGATCACCGCCCGCACCAGCCCCGCAATGATGCGGTTTCTTCTCGGGAAAAACTCCGGCTTGGGTCCGGTGCCGAAGGGGAACTCGGAAACCAGGGCCACCTTCCGGGCCAGCTCCCGGTGCTCGGGAGGATAGATGCGGTCCAAGGCGCTTCCCAAAACCCCCAGGGTGGACCCACCTCCCTCCAGGGCCCCCAGGTGGGCCTCCCGATCCACCCCCCTGGCCAGGCCGGAAACCACGCAAAGCCCGGCCTCGGAAAGCTCCCGGGCAAGTTTGCGGGTGAAGGAAAGCGCCCAGGCGGAGGCTTTCCTGGTGCCCACGATGGCCACCGCCTTCCCTTCCTCCGGAAGATCCCCTTGCACATAGAGGTGGGTGGGAGGTTGGGGAAGCCTCCTAAGCCCCTCGGGAAAGGCCTCTTCCCAAAGCCCCAGGATGCGTACCCCCAAGGCCTCCGCCCGCTCCCTTTCCCGCCTGGCCTCCCCTTCCGCCTGGGGAAGCTGGGTTGCCACCTGGGGAAAGCGTTCTTTTAAGGAAAGAAGGGGGTTTTCCTCCGCCAAAAGCTCAAGAAGCCGCTTGGGCCCGATGCCGGGAAGCAGGGCCAGGGCCAAGGGATCCACGGGTTTAGAGTATACTGAAACATCTGGGTCACGGGCGGAGCCTGTATCCCGGAGTCCGTGCCCGAAGGTCCGGCCCCAGGCCCCAAGGCCAATCCAAGGGGGTCGGGATGACCTAGCAGATATGGAAGAGAAAACCTACTCCGGCTTTGTGGCCATCGTGGGCAAGCCCAACGTGGGCAAGTCCACCCTCCTCAACAACCTCCTGGGGGTGAAGGTGGCCCCCATCAGCCCCAGGCCCCAGACCACCCGGAAGCGCCTTAGGGGCATCCTCACCGAGGGAAACCGCCAGATCGTCTTCGTGGACACCCCGGGCCTTCACAAGCCCATGGACGCCCTGGGGGAGTTCATGGACCAGGAGGTCTACGAGGCCCTTTCCGACGTGAACGCCGTGGTGTGGGTGGTGGACCTCCGCCACCCCCCTACCCCTGAGGACGAGCTGGTGGCCAAGGCCCTCAAGCCCCTGGTGGGAAAGGTGCCCATCCTCCTGGTGGGCAACAAGCTGGACGCTGCCAAATACCCCGAGGAGGCCCTCAAGGCCTACCACGCCCTCCTGCCCGAGGCTGAGGCCAGGATGCTTTCCGCCCTGGACGAACGCCAGGTGGCCGAGCTCAAAGCGGAACTCCTGGCCCTTCTCCCCGAAGGCCCCTTCTTCTACCCCGAGGACTTCGCCAAAAGCGACCAGGACTTCGGGGAGTGGGTAGCGGAGATCATCCGGGAGGAGGCCATGAAGCGCCTCTGGCACGAGGTGCCCTACGCGGTGGCGGTGAAGACCGAGGAGGTGGCGGAGAGGGAAAACGGCATCCTGTACATCAAGGCCGTCCTCTATGTGGAGCGCCCCTCGCAAAAGGCCATCGTCATCGGGGAGGGGGGCAGGAAAATCAAGGAGATCGGCCAGGCCGCCAGGAAACAGCTGGAGGTTTTCCTGAACCGGCAGGTGTACCTGGACCTCGAGGTCAAGGTCTACCCCGACTGGCGCAAGGACCCCGAGGCCTTGCGGGAGCTGGGCTACCGATCCTCCATAGGGTGAGGAAGAGCATTCCCCTGGGGGCCTTTTCCGGTTAGCATACCCTTATGCCCTGGCTCCTTCCTCGAGGCATCGCCCCCCTTCACGAAAAGGCCCTGGACCGCTTCATCGGGGCTTTGGTGGAGAAGCTTTCCGATCCCAGCGTGGACCGGAACGCCCTGGTGAGAGAGGAGCTTGCCCGCCTCCTCTACGGCCGGCCCTATGCGGAACTCCTGGAGCTAAACCCCCTGGCCGCCATGGGGCTAGACCCCGAGGGCATCACCTTTGAAGCGGAGTACTACGCCGCCACCGACCAGGAGAAGTTCCAAAAGGTTAAACCCCTCCTTTGGTTCTGGAAGGTTTTGGACCTCACCCCCATCGGCCAGTCCGTGCACTCCGGGGTGGCCATCCGCCGGGCCTTAGCCCCCTTCATCTTCAAACGGGTGGGGAAAAACCCCAAGTTCTTCCAGAACGTGGAGTTTTCCGTGGGGTACAACCTGGAGCTGGGGGACGACGTGGTGGTCCACCGCTACGTGCTCCTGGACGACATCGGGGGCATAAAGATCGGAGACCGCACCTCCCTTTCCGACTACGTGAACGTCTACAGCCACACCCACCACGTCCTGGCCTCCCCTGACGTCACCCTCAAGGAAACCATCATCGGTAGCGGGGTGCGCATCACCTACCACGCCACCATCCTGGCCGGGGTGCGCATCGGGGACGACGCCATGGTGGGCACGGGGGCCATCGTCACCAAGGATGTGCCTCCCCATGCCATCGCCCTGGGCATTCCCGCAAGGCCCACCCGCTATAAGGTCCGCCACGACTGCCCCTACTGCCGCAAGGGGGAACCCCACCCCTCGGACCTCATCCCCAGGGCCCCCGACCGCAAGGGCAACCCCGACTTCCCCGACTTCCTCCCCCCTGGATTCGGAACCCGGGAGGCCTAGGCCATGTGGACCAAGGAGGAACTGGACCGGTACCACCGCCAGATGATCCTGCCCCAGGTGGGCCCCGAGGGGCAGGAAAGGTTGAAGCGCTCCTCCGTGGTGGTGGTGGGGGCCGGGGGCCTGGGTGTGCCGGTCCTGCAGTACCTGGTGGCCGCCGGGGTGGGGCGGGTGGGCATCGTGGAGATGGACCGGGTGGAGCTTTCCAACCTCCACCGCCAGGTGCTTTACGCCACGGAGGATGTGGGCAAACCCAAGGCCCTGGCCGCCAAGGAGCGGCTCTTAGCCCTGAACCCTCTGGTGCAGATCGACACCTACCCCGTGCGCCTCACCTCGGAAAACGCCCTGGAGATCCTGAAGCCTTACGACCTGGTGATCGATGCCTCCGACAACTTCCCCACCCGCTATTTGGTGAACGACGCCTGCGTGTTCCTGGGAAAACCCCTCGTCTACGGGGCCATTTACCAGTTTGACGGCCAGGTGGCGGTCTTCCACCACCTGACCCCTGAGGGGGAGATGGGGCCCTGCTACCGGTGCCTCTTTCCCAAGCCCCCTCCTCCGGGAAGCGTTCCCTCCTGCGCCGAGGCCGGGGTCTTCGGGGTGTTGCCGGCGGTGGTGGGAAGCCTCATGGCCGCAGAGGCCCTTAAGGTGCTTTTGGGGATCGGGAAACCCCTGGCTGGGGCCCTGCTCCTCTACGACGCCTTAGAAGCCCAGTTCCGCAAGCTTTCCCTGCGCCGCAACCCCGCCTGCCCGGTCTGCGGGGACCACCCCACCCAGCGGGAGCTTATAGACTACGAGGCCTTTTGCGGCCTTTGATCCTACCGGGTGGGGGTCCCCCGGGCTACTCCCTTGGACCCTTAGGGGGCGCGCTAAGGTGGGAAAGAGCCAAAAGCTAGAGGGAAAAAGCCGGGGGTCTTACCCCGGCTTCCCCATAGCCTCTCTCCTAAGCCCGGGCCTCGAGGGGCACGTAGGGCACGTCCAACTCCCCGGTATACTTGGCATCCGGCCTGAGAAGGCGGTTATCCAGGGCCTTGTACTCCAGGATGTGCCCCACCCAACCGGAGATACGGGCCACGGCGAAGATGGGGGTGAAGAACTCCAGGCCAAACCCCAGGTCGGAGTAAACCACCCCGGAGTAGAAGTCCACGTTGGGGTAGATGCCCCTGGGGTTCAGGACCTTGCCCGCCTCCTCCTCCACGATCTTCAGGATCTGGTATTCGGTGGAATGCCCATGGGTTTCCGCCACGATGCGGGCCAGTTTTTCCAGTACCCCAGCCCTTGGGTCAAAGGCCTTGTAGACCCGGTGGCCCATGCCCATGATGCGCTCCTTCTTGGCCAGCTTCTCCCGCACCCACTCCCGCGCCCTTTCGGGGGTGCCGATCTCCCGGATCATCTTCATCACCGCCTCATTGGCTCCCCCGTGCCTGGGACCCTTGAGGGAAGCCACGGCGGCGGTGATGGCGGAGTAGAGGTCGGTTTCCGTGGAAAAGGCGGCGATGGCGGTAAAGGTGCTGGCGTTGAAGCCGTGCTCGGCGTGCAGAATAAGGGCAGCGTCCATGAGGCGCTCCTGCTCCTTGGAGGGTTCCACCCCGTTAGCCATGTACAAGAAGTTGGCGGCGTGGGAGAGATCCTCCCGGGGAGCCAGGGGCTCCTTCCCTTCCCTCAGGCGCTTGTTGGCGGCCACAATGGTGGCGAACTTGGCGATGAGGGAAAGCCCTTTTTGGTAGAGGGCCTCTTGGGAGATGTCCCCCTCGGTGGGGTCCAGCATCCCCAGCTCGGAAACCGCCGTGCGCAGGAAGCTCATGGGATGGGCCGAGAGGGGATAGCGGCGGAAGGATTCCAGGATATGCTCGGGCAAGGCCCGTCGCCTGGCCAGCTCCTTTTTGAACCCCTCGAGCTCCTCCCGTTTGGGAAGTCTCCCATGTAGCAGGAGAAAGGTGGTTTCCTCAAAGGTGCTCTTTTCCGCCAGCTCCTGGATGGGGATCCCGTAGTAGTAGAGGCGGCCCGCCTCCCCGTCGATGAAGCACATCCGGCTTTCCGTAAAGAGCACGCCTTCCAAACCCCTTGCCACTTCCATACGCTCCTCCTTTTTTCGCACCCCAAGGGTGCTTCCACGCCCATCATACCAGGGTGGCCTGACGCTGCTGGGTTGTAGCTGCTAGAGGGCATCCTCCTGCAGGATCAGGGTCTTGAGGTAAAGGCTTTCCGGCACGTGCAGGCTCCAGGGATGGTCTTTGGGCTGGTAGGTGAGGCCGTGCACCCTCAGGCGCATCCCCCGGTCGGCGGCCGCCCGCCGGGCCACTTCCAGAAGGTCCTCCGCCTTGAGGTAATAGCTGCAGGTGGAAAGCCAGAGGTACCCCTCGGGCGCAAGAAGGCGCAAGGCTTCCCGCAAAAGGTCCACCAGGTGCCGCTTCATGGGGGGAATCTCCTCTGGGCGCTTCACCAGGGTAGGAGGGTCCAGGAGGATGTGATCGAAAAGCCCTTGAAGGCCTCTAAGCACCTCCAAGGCCTCCCCCTGGCGGATGTCCACCTTTAAGCCCATCCTCAAGGCCACCTGGTCCAGGATGGCCAGGGCCTCGAGGTCCTTGTCCACCGCCAGGGCATGGGCTCCTTTCCGCGCGGCCCTCAAGGCGAAGCCCCCCACGTAGCTAAAGACATCCAAGACCCTTTCCCCAGGGCGCACCATGCCCTCAAAGAGGCGGCGGTTCTCCCGCTGGTCCAGGTAAAACCCCGTCTTCTGGGCTAGGGCCAAGGGGATGGGGAAAACCAGGCCATCCTCCTCCACCGCCAAAACCTCGGGCACCTCCCCGTAAACCGCCCCCACCCTCTCGGGAAGCCCTTCCTGCCTCCTGGCCTCCACGTCGCTCCGCTCGTAAACCCCCTTGGGGCCCACTGCCTCCAGGAGGGCGGGAAACCAGACCTCCCTTAAAGCCTCCATCCCCCGGGTGCGCACTTGGAGAACCAGAACCTCTCCAAAACGGTCCACCACCAGGCCGGGGAGGCCATCCGCCTCTCCATGTACCAGGCGGTAGCTTTGGCCCATTCCCTCCCTCTTGCGCAAGGCCCGCTCAAAGCGGGCTAGAAAAAAAGCCCGATCCAAAGGGCCGGGGTCAAAGCGATAAGCCCGGAACGGGATGCGGGAGCCCGGGTCCAGGTAGCCCACCGCCAAAAAACTGCCATCGGCGGCCACTGCCTCCGCCACCCCTGCCTGCTTGGGCATCTCCTCCAGCTCGTCCCGGTAGAGATTAGGGTAGAAGTTTCGAACCTTCTTTTCCTTTCCCGGCTTGACCACCACCCTCAGCACGGGCTCAGCATACCCTTGTGCTATTTTGGAACCATGAATCGAAAACGCTGGCTGGCCCTTCTCCTCTTCGTGGCGGTGGCCCTTCTCGTGGTGGGCCTGGGGCGCCTCATCCAGCCCCGGGAAACCGACCATCCCTGGCGGGAAGCCACCCTGTACGGCCGGGGCGAAAAAGTCGTCCTCCTGGAGGTGGTGGGCAGCATCCCCATGGGGAAGGACCTCGAGGACCTCCTCTCCAAGATCCGCCAGGCCCGGGAGGATCCGGGCATCCGGGCCGCGGTTCTCTTCGTGGATAGCCCTGGGGGTAGCGTCACGGAAACCGAGGCCATCCACCGCGCCCTGAAGGGCCTGGCCCGGGAAAAGCCCCTGGTGGCTGCCTTCGGCACCGTGGCCGCCAGCGGCGGCTACTACGTGGCCACCGCCGCCCGCGAGATCTTCACCCCGGCCACCGCCATCACCGGCTCCATCGGGGTCATCGCCACCCTTCCCCAGGTCCAGGGTTTACTGGCCAAGCTGGGCGTTCAAGTGGAGGTCCTCAAGGAAGGCCGGCTCAAGGATATGGGCTCCGGCCTCCGGCCCCTCACCCCGGAGGAGCGAACCCTCATCCAGGGCTACATGCGTGAGGCGTACGAGCTTTTCGTGGCCAGGGTTGCGGAGGGAAGGCACCTTCCTAAGGACAAAGTGCGGCAACTGGCCGATGGCCGCATCTACTCGGGAACCCAGGCCATCGCCCTCGGGCTTGCGGACCAGGAAGGCTACCTGGAAGACGCCGCCAAGCGGGCCGCGGAGCTGGCCGGCCTGGAGGAGTTCCGCCTGGTGCGCTATGTGAAACCTAAAGGACTGCTGGACGGACTTCTGGGCGAGGAGTTTCCCCTGGGCCTTTCCTCGGAAACCGAGCAGCTAGTTTCCCTGCTCGGCCAGAACCGGTTTCGCCTCGAGTACCGCTACCTGGGAGGAGGGTTATGGTGATCGCTAGCCCCTGGCGCAGGCTCGTGGCCTCCCTTATCGACGGTCTCATCCTGGTTCCCCTGAGCTTCCTCCTGATGGCCCTGGCCGGGATAAACCCCCTGGCGCAAACCACCACCTTCGTCCAGGACCTCCTCTTCAACTGGATACCCAGCTGGGCCTACTACGTGATCTTCACCGCATTGTATGGGGCAACCCCAGGAAAAATGGCCCTGGGCCTCAAGGTGGTCCGCACGGACGGCCAGCCTGTGGACTGGCTCACCGCCTTTATGCGGGAGGTGGTAGGCAAGACCCTTTCCACCCTGCCCCTCCTCCTTGGCTACCTCTGGGCTTTCTTCCACCCTAAGCGCCAGGCCTGGCATGACCTCATCGCCGACACCCTGGTGGTGCGCTCAGGCCCAGCCAGTGCCAGATCCGAAGAGGGAGCCCCGTAAACCGGGCAGGGCTCCAGAACCCCCCCACCCCTCTGGATCCATCCCCGAAACAAGGGGAAAGGTGGGGTAGAGCTTTCCGTCCGACGGAAAACAGGCAAGGGGCTACGCTGAGGATGTATGGATAGGCTTACGGATGTTGCGGCGGGCCTTTTCCTCTATGCCCTCATGGCAGGGAAGGACAGGGAGGAAGCCCTTGCCATCGCTCTCTCCGACCCTCCCTCTCACCTCGAGGCAAGCCTCCTTGCCCTATTTGCCCAAGCCCATGGCGTGAACGGGAAGAATCTGGACGAAATAGAAGAGTATGCCATGAGGTTCCGAACCGGAAGCCCACTTCCACGGGAAATCTCCCCGATATCGCCCGAGGAACTGAGAGCCTTCTACCTGGAAACCTGGGGAGTGGACCCCATGCAGGAAGAAAACGAGGCTTGAAACCATGCGAGGCCCACTATACCACCCAGCTGAGCCCCCTACACATTGAACCCGAACATGCGCATCATGCGCTTGCCTTCCTCGGTCATTCTGGCAGGGGTCCAGGGAGGAGTCCAAACGAACTCCACATTCACCCCCTGCACCCCGGGAAGGCGCATCACCGCCATTTCCGCATCCGCCTTCACCATGTCCTGGGCGGGACAGCCGATGGCGGTGAGGGTCATGGTGAGGTCCACCACCCCGTTTTCGTGGATCTCCACATCGTAGACCAGCCCCAGGTCCACGATGTTCACGGGGATTTCCGGGTCGTAGACCACCTTCAAGGCCTCGAGGACCTGCTCCTTGGTGGGCAGACCCTCTTTGCCCCCCGCCTGGTTCGCATTCCCTTCCTGCAAGCCAGCCTGCCCCTCCGGCAAACCCTCGCGGTGCCTCTCGTCCATGCTTTACAGGATACCCCTTCCCCCAGCATCCCGCCCACCCGGCCTCACCATTCCCCAAAAGCTTCCTGGTCCTGGCCAAACCGCCACGGGTGTGGCACAATGTCTTCCGGTTGGGGAGTAGCCCCAAGGCCAGCCTTCCGTCAAGACGGGCACGGGCCCCGGGAGGCTGGGGGCGGAAAGCCCGGGCAAGACCACCGCTTAAGCGGTGGTCTTTATCTTTTGGGAGGTGAGCATGGAAACCAGTGTCCTCTCGGTGATCCTAATCCTGGTGGCCCTCGAGGTCATCCTGTCCGCCGACAACGCCCTGATCCTGGGGGTCATCGTCCAAAGGCTACCCGTTCACCTCAGGCGTAGGGCCCTCTTCTACGGCATCCTGGGAGCGTACGTGCTCAGGGGCCTCGCCCTTCTTTTCGCCGCCTTGGTCATCAAGCTCTGGTGGGTCCAGGTGCTGGGCGCTGCTTACCTGCTTTACGTGGCCTTGAAGCACTTCCTCAGGGCGGAGGGAGCCCATGCAGCCCCGCCATTGGAGGTGAGCGCCGCCCAGTTTTGGAAAACGGTGGCCCAGGTGGAACTCATGGACCTGGCCTTCGCCGTGGACTCGGTTCTGGTGGCCGTGGCCCTTTCCGATAAACTCTGGGTCATCTACACCGGGGTCTTCCTGGGCATCCTGGCCCTCAGGATGCTGGCCAGTCTGGTGGTCACCCTCCTGGACCGCTACCCTCGCTTCAAGCACCTGGCCTACGTGGTGGTGGGGCTTGCGGGGGTGAAGCTCCTGGTGGGCGGCTGGGACAAGCTCACCAAGGAGGTTCTCCACCGCCCCGAGCTGGCCGTGGGATTGGACAAGGAAGCCTTCAGCCTCCTCATCCTGGCGGTGCTCCTTCTGGGAAGCCTCTGGGCCTTGCGCAAGCCCGCGGCCCAACCCTCATAGGATGAGCCTCTGGACCTACTTTCTCCCGGCCCTTCTCCTCTTTTTGGAGGTGGGGTTCCCCTTCGGCCTTCTCGTGCCCGGAGGGGACACCCTCCTCCTGGCCTTGGGAGCCCTGGCCGGGGAGGGAAGGCTAAGCCTCTTCCCCCTCCTTCCCCTCCTCTTCCTGGGAAGCTACCTGGGACACGCGGTGGGGTACGGCCTGGGGCGGATCCTGGGCCAAAGACTCCTCGAGCGCTTTCCCGAGCACCTAAGGGAGCGGGCCATCAAGCTCCTAAGCCGTTTCGGCCCCTCGGCCCTCCTCCTTGCCCCTTTTGTGCCGGGCATGCGCACGGCGGTGCCCTTCTTGCTTGGGACCTTGGGCTTTCCCTGGCTGCCCTACCTGCTCCTAGCCGCCTTGGGAAGCCTCCTCTGGACCCAGGGGCTCGTCCTCTTCGCCTACTTCCTGGGGGAAAGGCTTCCCGCCTGGCTCCTCTGGCCTATCCTGCTCCTCCTCGCCCTTCTTCCTCTTCTGCGCCGAAAGCCCAAAGCCTAGATGTACTTCTCCCCCCGCACCACCCAGACGTTCTCCACATAGGCGATCACGGCGTAATGGGGAAAGTAGGCCTCCTGCAAGCGGGCCAGGATCCTGAGGGCCACTTCTTCGGGAACGATGGTTTCCAGGCGGATGTTCTGGCCCTCCCAGTCCAGGCTGCGCATGCCCCGGGAACCCTCTCCCCTGGCGGGCACGGTGGTGTACCCCTTGGCCCCCAGGCGCTTGATCTCCTCCACCAGCTTCTTCTCCAGGATGCTTTCCGCCACGATGGTGACCAGCTTCAAAGGCACCAGGTCCATGCTTCACCCCCCCATCCATTGAGCCAAGGTGTGGTAGATGGGAATACCCAGAACCAGGTTAAAGGGAAAGGTTACCGCCAGGCTTGCCGCCAGATACAGGCTGGGGTTGGCCTCGGGCAGGGCGATGCGCACGGCAGCGGGAGCAGCGATGTAGCTGCTGCTAGCTGCCATGGCCCCCAAGACGGTGGCCCCGCCCACGGAAAACCCCACCAGGTGCCCCACATAGACCCCCACGGCTCCGTGAAAGAGGGGAAGGAGGGTTCCGTAGAGGATCAGACGGAAGCCCACCTGCCTTAAGGTGGCGAACCTCGTGGCCGCCACCATCCCCAGGTCCATGAGGAAAAGGGTGAGGGCCCCGTAGAAGGGATCCGCAAAAAAGGGCTTTACCCGTTCCATCCCCGCCTCGCCGGAAAGGGCCCCGATGAGAAGCCCACCCACCAGGAGGACCACGCTCTTCCCGGTGAGGACCTCCTGGAAGGCCTCCCCCAGGTTTCCACCCCCCCGCTTGGCCAAAAGCAGGGCCACCACGATGCCGGGCACCTCCAAAAGGGCCATCAGGGTGGGCAAAAACCCCTCGGGCCGGTGGCCCACTGCCTGGGCGAAGGTGAGGGCTGCCAGGAAGGTTACCGCGGAAACCGAGCCGTAATGAGCGGCCAGGGCCCCAGCATCCACCCGGCCCAGGACCAGAAAGCGGCGGGCCAGAAAATAACTGGAAAGGGGCCGGAAAAGCCCCAAACCCAGGGTGGCCAAGGCAGGAAGAAGCACGATAGTCAGGGGCGTTTTGGAAAGCTCCACCCCCCCTTTGAAGCCAATGGCGAAGAGCAGGTAGATGGAAAGCGCCGTGTACATGGCCTCAGGGAAGGCGAGGTCGCTTCTAAGAAGCCGGGCCGCCATCCCCAGGGCGAAGGCCAGGACCATGGGCGAAAAAAGGTTGAGCCGAAGGAGCTCCAAGGCATCCATGGCCTGCCTTTTACCACAGGCGGGAGGGCTTGGTACAATCCGGTACGATGCGGCCTTTGGTGGGCGTCATCATGGGCTCCAAGTCCGACTGGGAAACCCTCCGCCATGCGGCGGAAACCCTGGAAACCCTAGGCATCCCCTACGAGGTGCGGGTGGTCTCTGCCCACCGCACCCCGGACCTGATGGCGGACTACGCCAAGACCGCCAAGGAGCGGGGGCTTATGGTGATCATCGCCGGAGCTGGCGGAGCTGCCCACCTTCCCGGCATGACCGCCGCCCACACCCCTTTGCCCGTGCTGGGGGTGCCGGTGGAAAGCAAGGCCTTGAAGGGCCTGGATTCCCTTCTTTCCATCGTGCAGATGCCCGCCGGCATCCCCGTGGGAACCTTGGCCATCGGGAAAGCGGGAGCGGTGAACGCCGCTCTCCTGGCTGCCAGCATCGTAGGGCTCTCCTACCCTGAGGTGATGGAGCGCCTCGAGGCCTATCGCAAGGCCCAGACGGAGGCCGTCTTGGCCCACCCCGACCCCCGGGAGGAAGGATGAAGCTGGGCATCCTGGGCGGGGGCCAGCTGGGGAGGATGCTGGCCCTGGCGGGCTATCCCCTGGGGCTTTCCTTCCGCTTCCTGGACCCCTCCCCCGAGGCCTGCGCCGGGCAAGTGGGGGAGCTGGTGGTGGGGGATTTTCTGGACGAAGAAGCCCTCCGGCGCTTTGCTGAGGGGCTTGAGCTGGTCACCTATGAGTTCGAAAACGTGCCGGTGGAAGCCGCCCGGTTCCTTGAGGCAAGGCTTCCCGTCCTTCCCCCGCCCAAGGCCCTGGAGGTGGCTCAGGACCGCCTGGCGGAAAAGACCTTCATGCACAGCCTGGGGATACCCACCCCTCCCTTTCGCCGGGTGGATGGCCTCAGGGAGCTTAGGGAAGGCCTCGAGGCCCTGGGCTTCCCCGCCCTCCTCAAGACCCGCAGGGGCGGGTACGACGGCAAGGGCCAGGCCCTTCTCACCTCATGGGAGGAGGCGGAAAGGGCCTTCCACGCCCTGGGGGGAGGGGGATTGATCCTCGAGGGGTACGTTCCCTTCCAGCGGGAGCTTTCCATCCTGGGGGTGCGGAGCCGAACCGGGGAGATGGCCTTCTATCCCTTGGTGGAAAACCGCCACCAGGGGGGTATCCTGCGCCTCTCCCTGGCCCCGGCCCCAGGGGTTTCCCCCACCCTGCAGCAGAAGGCGGAAGCCTACGCCAGGAAGGCCATGGAGGCTTTGGGATACGTGGGCGTGCTGGCCCTGGAACTCTTCCAGGTGGGAGAGGAACTCCTCTTCAACGAGATGGCCCCCCGGGTTCACAACTCCGGCCACTGGACCCTCGAGGGCGCCGAAACCAGCCAGTTTGAAAACCACCTCCGGGCCCTTTTGGGCCTCCCCTTGGGAAGTACCCTCCCGCGGGGCCATAGCGCCATGGCCAACCTCATTGGGGTGAAGCCCAACTTCCCCCAGGTCCTCGCCCTTTCCGGAGCCCACCTGCACTGGTACGGCAAGGAGGTGCACCCGGGACGCAAGGTGGGGCATATCACCCTGCGGCGGGACACCTGGGAGGACTTGGCCCGGGACCTTCCCCATCTCCTCGCCTTGGCCCAGGCTCCCGAACCGGTATAATCCCGGTGTTCCCTGCGGGAGCGGGAAGGAGGTAGGCTATGGACCGGAACGCTCGGCTTAAAGAAGTGGTGCGCGCGGCCAAGGAACACCCCGTCTACCGGGAGAAGTTCAAGCAAGTCCACCCGGAGGAGGTCACCCTGGAAAACCTAGGGGAGCTTCCCCTCACCACCCGCGAGGAATGGGTGGCCTACCTTAAGGAAAACCCCAGGCCCCCAGAAGGGGCAAGCCTCATGCACCTGACCCCAAGCCCCCTCATGGGCTGGATGCCCGAGTACCTTTCCCAGGAGGACCTCCGTTACCAGACCGAGGCCCTGGCGGAACACTACCACAGGCTCGGCCTCACCGGCAAAAAGGTGCTGGTGGCCTTCAGCTACCACGTCTTCGCTGGGGGATGGCTCTTCCACCAGGCCCTCTGGCGGGCGGGGAACCTGGTCTTCCCCCACGGACCAGGAGAGGCCTCCCGCATCGCCGAAATCGGCCATACCTATGGCTTTGACGTGCTGGTCACCAATCCCTCCTTCGCCCTCAAGGTGGGCCAGGCGGGGGGGCGGTTTGCCCTCCTCCTGGCAGGGGGAGAGCCCTTCACCTCCGTCCCCGGCTTCCGGGAAAAGGTGGAAGCCCTTTTGGGATGCACCGCCCTGGACGCCTACGGCACCAGCGAGCTCGGGATCGTGGCCGGGGAAAGGCTTAGCAAGGACGGGCTATGGGAGATCCCGGAGATGGCGGTGTTGGAGGTCTTGGATCCCGAGACCCTGAAGCCTGTGCCCGACGGGGAAAAGGGGGAACTGGTGGTCACCGCCCTGAGCCGTACCCTCATGCCCATGGTGCGCTTCCGCACCGGGGACCTGGCCGTGGCCGAAAGGCGGGAAGGGCTCACCCTCCTGCCCCGGGGAGTCTTCGGCCGCACCGACCAGATGGTGAAGGTGAAGGGGGTAAAGCTCTACCCCACGGAACTCGCCCCCATCCTGGGCGGATTCGGCCTGGACCCTAGGGGCTTCCAGGTGGTGGTGGAAAGGAAGCTGGAGGGCACGGACAAGCTGGTTCTCCGGCTCAAGGCGGAGAAGGTGCCGGCAGGGCTTTTGGAGGCCATCACCAAGGCCACGGGCCTGAAGGTGGACGAGGTGGAGCTGGTGGGGGAGCTGGAAGGCGGCCTGGTGGTGGACCGTCGCTTCTAAACCACCCCACCTTAGCTTCCGCTAAGGTGGGGGCCCCGTAATGCCACCCCACCTGGGCAGGAGCCCAGGTGGGGACCCTGGTATATCCCTTCTCCAAGGGGTGTTCTCGGGCACCCACGGAGGGCGGTACGGCGAGAAAGAGTTCCAGGCCATCCTCGTGAGGCCACTTGTTATATTCTTCTCATAACCCCGGGGTATACTCCCCCCAAAGCAACGGGGCCCTTGCGTTATAGTAAGGGCAAACCCTGTGCCTTGTGGGAAGGAGGCAAGATGCGGTTTTTCGTGGTGGGCGACGTGTCCGTGGACCTGCTTTTCTTCGTGGAGCGCATACCGGAGCCGGGGGAGGAGGTTCCTTCCCGCCGTGCCCTGATGAAACCGGGGGGCGCCGGGGCCACCCTGGCAACGCAGCTTTCCAGTCTGGGCCACCGGGTCTACCTGGCTGGCCGGGTGGGGCAGGATCCCTTCGCCGAGCTGGCCCTTTCCCGGGTGCGGGAGGTGGGGGTCGACCTGAGGCACCTTCAGGAGGACCCCGACCACACCACCAGCTCCGTGCTGATCCTTTTGGTGCCAGGGGGGGAAAGGGCCATGGTGAGCGCCGAGGGGGCAAGCCGTTACCTGGATCCCTCCCTCTTCAAGCCCCGCTTCCTGGACCAGGCGGACGCCGTGGTCCTCTCCGCCTACGCCCTGGTGGGAGGCCCTAGCCGGAGCTATGCGGTGGAGGTCCTCGAGGCCGCCAGGAAGCGGAAGATGCCCATCTTCGCCGACTTGGGAACCGGGGCGGTACGGGCAGCGGGCAGGGAGCTTTTAAGGTACCTACGGGGTGTAAACTGGCTTCTCATGAACCAAACGGAGCTTCTGGCCCTGACGGAGGCCTCCTCCCTTTCCGAGGGGGTGGCCCGCCTCCGGGAAGAGGGCTTCCACCACCTGGCCATCAAGGTGGGGGCCATGGGTTCCATCGTGGTCACCCCGGAAGGGGAGGAGCTCATCGAACCCTTCCCCGTGGAGGACATCGTGGATTCCACGGGATCCGGGGACGCCTATACCGCTACCTTCGCCCACGCCATCCTGAGCGGGAAAAGCCCCCTGGAGGCGGGCAGGCTGGCCAACCTGGCCGGGGCCTTGGCCGCCACCGCCATCGGCGCCCAGGGCAGGCTCATCCGGCTAGAGGACCTGGAAGTAGCGGTGGGCCAGGGCTAAAAAGGCCAGGCCCGCCTTCCCGCTCTTTTCCGGGTGGAACTGGGGGGCCAGGAGGTTTTCCTTGGCCAGCAAGGCGGTGAAGGGGGTGCCCTCGTACTCCCCCCGGCCCAGGGAGTAAGGAGTAAGGGGGCCGTAGTAGGAGTTGGCGAAGTAGAAGTGGCGCTCCGAAACCTCCTGGAAAGCGCCTGCGAAGCGCACCCGGTTCCACCCCATCTGGGGCACGCGGCCCTGGGTAAAGCGCCTCACCACCCCCTCCACCAGGCCCAGCCCCCTGACCCCCGGGGCTTCCTCGCTTTCCTGGTACAGGACCTGCATGCCCACGCAGATGCCCAAGAAGGGAAGGCCTCTTTCCAGGTGGGCCAGGACCCGGTCCACGAACCCGCTATTCCGGAAGGCCTGCATCACCTGGCCAAAGTGGCCCTGGCCGGGAAGGACCAGGAGGCTGGCCTCGAGGTGTGCCCGGGGGTCCGAGGAGACGGTGACCTCAAAGCCCGCAACCTCCAACGCCTTGGCAGCACTTCGGAGGTTCCCCGAACCGTAGTCGATGAGCAGGGCCTTCATGCCCTAGAGCACCCCCTTGGTGCTGGGAAGCTCCTCCCCCGTGATCCGGGTCGCCCGGTGTAGGGCCCGGGCCAGGGCCTTGAAGCTGGCCTCCACCACATGGTGCGCCTCCCTGCCGGAAAGAAGCCGAAGGTGCAGGGTGAGGCGGCCGTGGTTAACGAGCCCCCTTAGGAACTCCCGGAGGTGGTAGTGGTTCACCCCACCCGCCTCCCCCACCACGGGCCACTCCTCCGGACGGTACTCCAGGTGGGGCCTTCCCGAGAGGTCCAAGACGCAAAGCACCAGGGTTTCGTCCATGGGGGCAAAGGCCTCGGCGTAGCGTTCCACGCCCCTTCCCTCCCCCAAAGCCTCCCTTAAGGCCTGGCCCAGGGTGATGCCCACATCCTCCACCAAGTGGTGCACGTCCACCTCGAGGTCCCCTTTGGCCTCCACCTCCAGGAGAAAACGCCCGTGGCGCTGGAGCTGGAGGAGCATATGGTCCAGGAAGGGAAGGCTCGTGACCACCTTACCCCCAGGGGGTCCATCCAAGCCCAGGCGCACCCGCACCCAGGTTTCTGCGGTCGCCCGTTCCACGGAAGCCTCACGCATAGGCCACCTCAAAGGCCGCCTTCAAAAAGGCGTCCATCTCCTCCTTGGAGCCCACCGTGACCCGGATGCACCCTGAAAGGCCTGGGTAGTGGTCCTGCCTTCGCACCAGTATCCCCTGGGCGAGAAGGTGGCGGAAGGCCTCCTCGGCATCCGGGGTCCGCACCAACAGGAAGTTGGTGTGGCTCCTATAGGGCTGCCAGGTGGGATGGCCCCTAAGCCTCGCATAAACCCGCTCCCGCTCAGCCCGCACCTGGGCCGCCACCGCCTCCACGTAGCCGGGGTTTTCCAGGACCACCTCCAGAATGGTCCCGGTGTGGGCGGGAAGGACAAAGGGAGGAAGCACCTCGCGGACAAGGGCGGCCACCTCCGGCGAGGCCAACAAATAACCCGCCCTCACCCCTCCCAGGGAGAAGGCCTTGGAAAAGGTGCGCAAGAAGGCCACATGGGGGTTTCCCCGCCCCAAGGGGCTAAAGTCCGTGCCCGCAAACTCCCGGTAGGCCTCGTCCACCACCAGTAGCCCCTCCACCTCCTTGGCCCTCTCGGCCAAGGCCCAAAGGGCTTCCTCGGGGAAAAGGGTCCCCGTGGGGGCGTGGGGGTTGGGAAGGAAGAAGACCCCGCCCTGGAAGGCGGAAAGAAGCTCCTCCAAAGGGAAAGCGAATCCTTCCTCCCTTGCCTCCAGGGGTATGGCCCGGTAAGGGGTTCCCGTCACCCGGGCGGCATGGGCGTAGTGGGGAAAGGAGGGGCTTACATCCAAAACCTCCGCCGCCGCCACCGCCAGGGCCATGATGAGGAGGTTGGAACCCGGTGCCAGGACGATGCCCTCCTCCGGCCATCCCACCCGGGCGGCAAGCCTTTGCCGCAGGGCCTCGGCGTGGATCTCCGGGTACCGGTTCCAGGGAAGGTGGGCCAGGCGCCGCAGGGCCTCCGCCTTCAGGGCCTGGGGAAGGTCAAAAGGGCTTTCGTTCTGGTCCAGCTTCACCGGGGCCTCCACCTTCTTGTAGGGATAGGGGGAGATACCCCGGAGGTGCGCCTTAAAGGCCCGCATGGGTCAAGTATAGCTAGAAGTGGGCGTAACCCCGCCGCTTTACGGGTGCGCCCAGGAAGTACACCCCCTCCCCCTCGGACACCTGTCCGGCGCGAAAAAGGGGAAGCCCCGCCTCCTCCGCTCGGGCCAGGACCTGGGCCTCCTGCTCCGGGGGAACCGCCAGCACCGCCTCAAACTCCTCTCCCCCGTAAAGGACCAGCTCATGGGCTAGGGCCTCATCCCCGGCGAAGGCCAGCACATCGGGGTAAAGGGGAAGGGCCTCGAGGTCCACCCGCACCCCCTGTTCGGAAAGTTGCCAAAGGGTTTCCGCCAGACCATCCGAGGAGTCTAAGCCACCCCGGAGGAGGCCCTTGAGGCTTAAGAGTTCCAGCCGGGGCAAAGGGTAGAAGGCCGCCTCCCGGATCTTCGGATATGCCCCCAGGTCCCGGGCCTGGTAGTGGGCCTGTATGGCCGCCCCCGTCCTGCCCCAGCGGTCCCCGGCCAGGTAGAGGAGGTCCCCTGGAAGGGCCCTCCGGGGTAAGGGAACCTCCGCCTGGGCGAAGCCGGAAACGGTGAGGGCCACCTCCTCGCCGGCGTTGGTGTCCCCCCCAAGGAGCACGGCTCCAAGCCGCCCTGCCGCCTCCGCCGCACCCTTGACCAGCTCAAGGGCAAAGTCCTCCTCCAAATCCGGGGGCAGAAAAAGCCCTAGGGTAAAGCCCAGGGGCCTTCCCATCTTGCAAAGAAGGTCGGAAGCCGTGGCCGCCACCCCCCGGAAGCCCACCTCAAAGGGCCCCATCCCCAGGAGGGCCACTTCCCGGTAGAGAAAGCCATCCGTCTTCAAAAGCCAGGCTACCTCCCCCACCCAAACCCCCCCGGCATCATCCCCGGGAGGCAGGGGAGCCCCTGGGGGATAGCCGATGGGGGCAAGCTTCCCAAGAAGCGCCCGCTCGCCCAAGTCCTTAAGCCGCATACGCCCAGGCTAGGGTATCATGGCGGGGTGTGCCGGGTTGACCTTTGCCTTACGCCGGCCCGCGGCCCCCTGGTCCTGGTGGAGGTCCTCCCCGCAGGGAGCCTCCTCACCCAGCTCCTGGCCCAAGGAGCCTTGGAGGTCTGGGTAGCCCCAGGGCCCAAGGTGGCCCGCCTTCTGGCCCAGGAACTGGGACAAGGGGTCCTTCTCCTGGGCGAGGTGGAAGGCTTCCCTCCCGAGGGCTTCCACGGCCGGCTTTCCCTGATGGACTTGGAAAGCACCCCTGTGGCGGGGAAAAAGGCCATCCTGGTGGCTCCCCTCCTTAACGCCAGCCTCCTGCCCGGGGAGGAGGAGGTGTACGTGGCGGGGTTTCGCAACGCCAAAGCAGTCCTGGAACCCCTTCGCGGCTTAAAGGGGCTGGTGCTCCGACCCTCCGGGGCCCCGGAGCCCCTGCTCTCGGCGGTGGTGGCGGCCGGCTTCTTGCAGAAGCGCCTCTCCCCCGATGGCCCCACCACCCTGGCCACCGCCCTCCTCAAGGCCTTCCCTGATCCCCAGGAGGCCCTCTTCCAAAGCCCGGAGGGCCAGGCCCTTCACAAGGAGGGGCGCACGGAGGAGCTGGCGCGGGCAAGCCTCATCGGGGTGGATCCCGTGGTACCCAGGCTTGCCGGGGTGCGCTTCTTCCCCAAGGTGGAGTTCGGCCTGACCCAGGACCGCTACGCCCAGAGGTTTGTGGCATGGAACGGGTAGAACTCTTGGGCCTTCCCCTGGACCCTGTGGGAATGGAGGAAGCCCTGGCCCGAATCCAGGGCTTCCTAAAGGAGGAAGGCACCCACCAGGTGGTCACCCTGAACCCGGAGATCGCCGTGCGGGCCCAGGAGGACCAGGCCCTCAGGCAAGCCATCCTCGAGGCGGAGCTGGTAACCCCGGATGGGGTGGGCATCCTCTGGGCTGCCAAAAGGCTTTTGGGCCTGGAACTTAAGGAGCGGGTCACCGGGGTGGACCTCACCCTGACCCTTCTAAGCCGCTTCTCCGGTATCCGGGTCTACCTCCTGGGGGGCAGGCCCGGGGTGGCGGAGCGGGCGGCCCTCGAGGCCAGGCGGCTCGGGGCGGAGGTGGTAGGGTACCACCACGGCTACTTCCAGGAGGAGGAAGGGGTGGTGGAGGAGATCCGGCAAAAGGCCCCGGACCTCCTCCTGGTGGGCATGGGGGAAAGGCAGGAAACCTTCATCCACCGGCACAAGGCCCACCTGAAGGCCAAGGTAGCCATGGGGGTGGGGGGCACCCTGGACGTGCTGGCCGGCGAGGCCCGACGCCCCCCGGCCTGGGCGCAGAGGCTCGGCCTGGAGTGGCTTCTCCGGGTGGGCCTGGACCCCAAGCGTTGGAAAAGGGCCCCCAGGCTTTTCCGCTTCGCTTATATGGTTCTCAAGGAAAGGCGCTAGAATGCGTCCATGGTGACCCCAAGGCGCTTCCTCGCCCTTCTCCTTCTCCTGGGGCTCGGCCTGGCCCAAGGGCTGGTCCTGCCCTTTGAAGGCCCCCAGGGCTTCCGCCTGGCCCAGGCCTTCGCCCAAGGCCTCAAGGCCCCTCCCCCCACCCTTCTGGCCCTTCTCCTTCCCGACCTGCCCTGGCGGAGCAGCTACGACCTGACGGGAGGGCTTTACACCCGGGCGGGGGCCCGGCTGGCCCAGGCGGCCACGGGGGCCGAATGGGTCCTCCTGGGCAAACAGGAGGAAGGGGGCCTAAGGCTCTTCCTGGCCCGGAAGGATGGGGTCAAGGAGGGGCGGTTCGCCACCCCGGACCTAGCCTGGCTCTGGCTCCAAGGGGAGGGACTGGCTCAAAAGTTCAGTCCCCTACCCCACCCCTCCCTCTCCGAGGAGGAGCTCAGGGCCCTGGCCCACGGGGAAAACCCCGATCCCCTCCATCAATCCGCCCTGGACCTCAAGGAGGGGCGGGGAAGCGGGCTTTTAGAGGGGATTCTTCCGGAAAGGCTCCTCCTTCTCTGGCAAGGGAAGCTCCCCCCCGCCTACCAGGCCTTCGCCCTCCTCTCCCAGGGCAAGCGGGAGGAAGCCCTCAAGCTGGCGGAAACCCTACTGAAGGGGGATGTCCTGGAAAAGACCGCCGCAGAACTGGTCTTTAGGACCCTCGAGGACCCCCGCTGGAAGGAAGCGGCCCGCACCCTGGCCCAAGCCTTCCCCGAACTGCCCCTGGCGTGGGAAGAGGTGAGCTTCGCCGCCTTCGCCGACGAAAAAGGAGAGGAAGCCAGGGATGCCCTGCTAAAGGCCATCCGGCTCAGGCCGGATTACTGGCTTTACTGGACCAACCTGGGCTGGGCCTACTACCTCACGGGGGATCTCCCCAGGGCCATCCTGGCCTCAAAGCGGGCGGTGGAGCTCATGCCCAACGCCACCGCCTACTACAACCTGGGCCTGTTCAAGGCTATCTACGGGGACTTCCTGGGGGCCAAGGCCGCCTACGACCGGGCCCTGAGGCTGGACCAGGGGGAGGACTTCCCCGAGGCCCTAAAGGACCTGGAGGGGCGAACTGAGCCCCTGGCCCTTTTCTTCCAGGCCTACTTGGCGGAACGGGTAGGGCTTCCGGCCAAGGGGCTTTACCAAGCCTTTCTGGAAACCCATCCCCGGCATCCCCTGGCCCAGGCGGCAAGGAGGAGCCTGCATCAGGAAGAGGGAAGGCTTGCTCTGGAGGTGAAAAAGCTTGCCCTGATCCCCGGGGACCTGGAGGCCAGGCCCTTCCACGCTGGGGAAGCAGTCTTCCCCGAGGTCAAGCTCACGGGAAGCCCCTACCTTCCCCGGCACGAGCTGCAAACCCTCCTCTACAAAGAAGGTGCCCTGGTGGCCCAGGAGAAGAAGCCCTTGGGCTTCCCTCCCCTCACCGCCGCCCTCGAGGAGGTGGCCCCTGCGGTCAGCCTCCCCGAGCCAGGGAGGTACGTGCTGGAGGTACGCTACGGCGAGGCCCAGGCCCTCATCCCCCTCGAGGTGGGTCCCGAAAGCCTGGCCCGGAAGCTTTATGCCCTGGGCCTCGAGGTGCGGGACCTTTCCGGGAACCTCCTCCTCACCCCCAGGGAAACCCTGGGTCCGGATGGGGACCGGCTCCTTCTGGAAAGGACCCTGGAGGCTCTCAAGGAGGCTGCCCCTCTGGCCACCAGCGCCCGGCTCACCGCCCCCCTCCCCCAGGGTCCCTATGCGGGAAAGAGCGTCCAGGAACTGCTGAAGAACCCCACCTTGGAAATGGTCCGCTCCTTCTTCCAAAAGGTGGTGGAAGCCCCAGAGCTCCTGGCGGATAACGACGTGGTGAACGCCCTGGTGAACTGGCTCTTAGAAAGCCGGTAACGTTGTAACGGCCCTGTAACGCTGGGTCGGGTTTACCCTAATCCTGGTCTCATTGGACCGGATTGGAGGCGTATTCGTATGGGCATTTCTCGGCATTGGCGTTTGGGTATTGTGGCGTTGGTGGCGGCGTTGGGCGCTTGTTCCAGCCCCCAGGGGGTCAAGCCCAACATGGCGGTTCCAGGACCACGGGACGACGCCGGGGGCGACCCCGCACAGGCTTGTGGAAAAGTGACGGAGACCCCTCTGGGCCAGGTGGGTACCCTCTTGGTGTGGAACACCCAGGACACCCTCTTCGTGCGGCTTTCCGGGGTTTCGCCCTGGCAACTTACGGAAAGCCATGCCTACGCGGGCACTTCCGCTCCCGGCAACTGGTGGGACTTCCCCGCCCAGGCGGTACACGATCCCTACGTGGGCACCTTCACCTACGCCTTCGCCCTGGCCGACCTAGGGGCCAACCCCGGGGACAGCCTGCACGTGGCCGGCCACGCCTTCCTCATGACCCCAAGCTACAACTTCAACGAGGCCCAGGGGCACGTGGAGTTCGTCGTGAACCGGTGCGGCACCACCCCCCCACCCCCGGGCAAGGACATCGTGGTCTTCAACGACATCAACCCCTTCGACAACACCGGTATGGCCAACGATAACAACAAGCTCATGGTGAAGAACCTCGTCAACTACACCACCTCCGGCCCCCGGGGAACCGGCACCAAGGTCCTCTTTGACCGCGGGAGGGATTCGGTCTGCGGCGGCACCGGGGAGTGCAACGACAGTAACCTCTCCACCATGCGGAGCATCATCGCTGGGGAAGGGTTTGCCATAGAGGAACTGGGATCCACCGCAGGCTCCATCACCGCCCTCCCCGCAGACGTCAAGGTCATCTTCCTCTGGAACCCCAGGCAGACCTTCACCAACGGGGAGATCAACGTGTTCAAGCAGTTCGCCTCCGAGGGCGGGCGGGTGGTCTTCATCGGGGAGTGGCAGGGCTACTACGACGCCATCACCCTGGAGAACGACTTCCTGGGCAAGATGGGAGCGGTGATGACCAACACCGGCCAGGCAGTGGACTGCGGTTACAACACCCTGCCCCAGGCCTCCTTGCGCCCCCACCAGATCACCCAGGGCATGACCGACGTGACCATCGCCTGCTCCTCGGTGCTGGTGCCCGGCCCCAACGACTATCCTCTCTACTACGATTCCAGCAACACCAAGGTGCTCTCCGCCGTGGCCACCATTGACCCAACCCCCTTACCCCTGGGCTTCGTCCAGCCCGCCCGGGTTACCATGGCCCCCCAGGGCCTTCATCCCCTCTTGAACCCGAGCTCGGCCACCGGCTACTAGGAAGCGCCAAGCAAAAACCTCCCGCCCAGGCGGGAGGTTTTTCTGGTGGAGCCGACGGGACTCGAACCCGTGACCTCCTGAGTGCGATTCAGGCGCGCTCCCAGCTGCGCCACGGCCCCACGCGCCCTATATGGTAGCGGGGGGCTTTGGCCTTGTCTAGTCCCCTTCCTTAAGCCGCACCTCCACCCGGCCCTTCTTGTCCTTCACGGAAAGCTTGGCCTTGGCCTTACCCTTCTTGTACTCCGCTTTCCACTCGTCCTTCTTCACCTCGTACTTGACCCGCACCCAGCCCCGGCGGCGGAGGTCCTCGTCGTGGTAGCGGAAGATGGCCTCCGCCTGGGAGTAGCGGTAAACCACCACGAGCCCTTGGGGCTCCGGGAGGCGCTCCACCACCACCGCCTGGGGGAAAAGGTTAAAGGAGAGGGTGGCGGTGATGCGGAGTTCCATGGAGCCGGAGGGATTCACCTCGAGGGCCCAGGCCAGAACCAGCAAGGGTAGCATCCCGAATATCCTGCGCATGGCCTTAGCCTAACCCATCCTTTCCCCTAACCCCTGAGGGTGGCCTAAAGTACACTTTAGCTATGGACGAAGTCTGGCAAAAACTCTCCGAACCCTTCCCCCCCGGCGAGGTGCAGTGGCGCATCGAGGCCCTCTCCCGGGATAAAAAACGCGCCCTGGTGGTTCCCTATGTGGATGCCCGCACCGTTTTGGACCGGCTGGACCGGGTGGTGGGCCCCGAGGGGTGGCAGGACGCCTACGAGGTGCTGGCCGACGCCGAACGTGCGGTGAGGGATGAGCAGGGGGAGCGGCGGGAACGCCTGGTGGAGGTGAAGTGCCGCCTCACAGTCCTGGGGGTGACCAAGGAGGACGTGGGGGAAGGGGATTCCCTGAAGGCGGCCTTCTCTGATGCCTTGAAGAGGGCTGCGGTGAAGTTCGGGGTGGGCCGGTACCTCTACCGCCTCGAGAAACAGTGGGTGGACTACGACCCGGAAAAGGGGCGCTTCACCCCACCCAAGCTGCCCGAACCCTCCCCTGGCGAGGAGGAGGGCCTCGAGGAGGAAAAGCCCGAGGCCTACCGGCTCATCGACCAGCTTCTGGAAAGGCTCAAGGAAAAGGGCCTGGGCAAGGAGGCCGCCAAAATCGTTACCAGGTACGGCGGCTACGGCAAAACCCCCGAGGAAACCAAGCGGCTTTACGGGGAGCTCAGGGCCCTGCTTAAGGGATGAGAATCGTCGCCGTCGGGGACCTTCACGCCAACTTCCCCGCCCTTTGGCGGATCCTCAAGGCAGAAGGCCTGGCGGATGCCGGGCTTAAGCCCACTGAGGAGCTCCTTTCGGGGAAGACCCACCTGGTCCTCCTGGGAGACTTGGTCCACCCCAAGACCCCCAGGGACTACGAACGCCTGACGGGGCTTAGCCCCTTCGACCCCCTGGACCCAAACCACCTGCGCCTGGCGGCAGGGGCTCAGATTCGGGAGCTCTTCCGGCTAAAGGCCTTTCAGGAAGCAGCCCAGGGGCAGGTGACCATCCTCCTGGGCAACCACGACGAGGCGGCGCTGAGGGGAGAACCCATCCTGGGAAACCAGCACCTCAAGCACCTGGAGTTCCATCCCGAGCACGGGGGGCGCCCCCTTCCCGAGGCCCTAAGGAGCTGGATAGCGGGCTTCCCCCGGGAGGTGGTCTTCCACGGGGTGCACTTCGCCCACGTGGGGCCTGTGCCCTGGCTCCAGGAGTACGACGAGCTCTTCTACGCCCAAAGCGAGCCCAAAACCTGGTGGTTCCGCACCCCCGACTACGTGGAGCGGATGGGCTACCGCTACGGCGTGTACGGCCATGTGCCCATGAAGGAGGGCATCCTGCTAAAGGAACGCTTCGCCCTCATCGACGCCCTGGACCTGGGGGAGTACCTGGAGCTTTTCCCGGAGGAAGAGCCCCTGCACCCCGTGGTCAAGCGCCTGAGCCATGCTCAATAACCTCACCTCCCCCAAGGGAATACGGGAACTCCTGAAACGCCACGGGCTTTTCGCCGACAAGCGCCTGGGGCAAAACTTTCTGGTTTCGGAAGCTCATCTAAGGCGCATCGTGGAGGCGGCCAAACCCTTCACCGGCCCCGTCTACGAGGTGGGGCCTGGCCTTGGGGTCCTCACCCGGGCCCTGGCGGAGGCGGGAGCCCAGGTCACGGCCATCGAAAAGGACCTGCGGCTCAAGCCCGTGCTGGAGGAAACCCTGAAGGGCCTTCCCGTCCATTTGGTCTTCGCCGATGCCCTCGCCTACCCCTGGGAAGAGGTGCCGGAAAATAGCCTTCTGGTGGCCAATCTCCCCTACAACATCGCCACCCCCTTGGTCACCCGCCTCCTCAGGACCGGGCGGTTTGCCCGCCTGGTCTTTCTGGTGCAGAAGGAGGTGGCCGAACGCATGGTGGCCCGGCCCAATACCCCTTCCTACGGCCTCCTCTCCCTGCGGGTGGCCTACCACGCCCAGGCGGAGAAGCTCTTCGACCTGCCCCCCGGGGCCTTCTTTCCCCCTCCCAAGGTGGTGAGCAGCCTGGTGCGCCTCACCCCCAGGAAGGTGCCGGACGACCCTGCCCTTTTCCAGCTCCTCGAGGCCGCCTTCTCCAAGCGGCGCAAGACCCTGAAAAACGCCCTCACCGCCGCCGGGTACCCCAAGGAGGAGGTGGAGGAGGCCCTCAGGAGCCTGGGTCTTCCCCCGGATATTCGGGCGGAGGCCCTGGACCTATCCCATTTCCAGAGGCTCAAGGACCTTCTCTACACCAGGGTGTAATGTCTTAGCAGCCGATAATCAAATGGCTTACACCGATTAGCCTCCCCTTCGGTGTAGTCCACCCCTATTGTCCCGCACCTGGGGTGATAAGATGGGCGGGAACTGAGGTGGGGGCCTCGAGGGTTTTGGGCCCTCACCTCGTGAAGAGATGCACGAAAGGAGGGGACCTTGGCGCCGATCGCGGAGTACGTGAGCATCCTGATCTATCTGGGAGTGGCCCTTTTCATCGGGGTGGCGGCCCTGGTGGTGGGGGCCCTCCTGGGTCCCAAGAAACCGGGGAAGGCCAAGCTGATGCCCTACGAGTCGGGGAACGACCCGGCGGGGGAGGTTAAGCGCTTCCCCGTCCACTTCTACGTGGTGGCCATGCTGTTCATCCTCTTTGACGTGGAGGTGGCCTTCCTCTGGCCCTATGCGGTGAGCGCAGGCACGCTCGGCCTGTACGGCTTCCTGGGCGTGGCGGCCTTCACCCTGCTCCTCTTCGTGGGCTTCCTCTACGAGTGGTGGAAGGGGGTGATGCGGTGGCACTGAAGGACCTCTTTGAGCGGGACGTGCAGGAGCTGGAGCGGGAAGGCATCCTCTTTACCACCCTGGAGAAGCTGGTGGCCTGGGGGCGCTCCAATTCCCTATGGCCCGCCACCTTCGGCCTGGCCTGCTGCGCCATCGAGATGATGGCCTCCACCGACGCCAGAAACGACCTGGCCCGCTTCGGGAGCGAGGTCTTCCGGGCAAGCCCCCGCCAGGCGGACGTGATGATCGTGGCGGGCCGGCTTTCCAAGAAGATGGCCCCTGTCATGCGACGGGTCTGGGAGCAGATGCCCGACCCCAAGTGGGTGATCTCCATGGGGGCCTGCGCCAGCTCAGGGGGGATGTTCAACAACTACGCCATCGTACAGAACGTGGACGCGGTGGTGCCGGTGGACGTGTACGTGCCCGGCTGCCCCCCGCGCCCCGAGGCCCTCATCTATGCGGTGATGCAGCTACAGAAAAAGGTGCGGGGCCAGGCGGTCAACGAGCGGGGCGAGAGGCTTCCCCCCGTGGCCGCCTGGAAGCGCGCCAGGGGGTGAGGTATGCGGCTCAATAGGGTGCTGGAAGAAGCCCGGGCCAAGGGCTACACCATAGAGGACAACGGCCTCGGCAACCTCTGGGTGGTGATGCCCAGGGAGGCCTTCAAGGAGGAGATGGTCCACTACAAGGCCCTGGGCTTTAACTACCTGGCGGACATCGTGGGCCTGGACTACCTGGAATACCCCGACCCCCGCCCGGAGCGCTTCGCCGTGGTCTACGAGCTGGTCTCCCTTCCCGGGTGGCAGGACGGGGACGGAAGCCGGTTCTTCGTCCGGGTCTACGTGCCGGAGAAGGACCCCAGGCTTCCCACCGTCACCGACCTCTGGGGAAGCGCCAACTTTTTGGAGCGGGAGGTTTACGACCTCTTTGGGATCGTCTTTGAAGGCCACCCGGATTTGCGCAAGATCCTGACCCCGGAGGACCTCGAGGGCCACCCCCTGCGCAAGGACTTCCCCCTGGGGGAAACCCCCACCCTCTTCCGCGAGGGGCGCTTCATCGTGCCCAGCGAGTTCCGGGCCTCCCTTACCGGGAAGAACCCCGGCCTCACCCTATACCGGGGCGGTAGCCGCAAGGGGTACCGGGCCCTTTGGGCCGATCTCATGAAGGCCAAGGAGGTCAAATGAAGGACTACCTGGACCTGGACCCAAGGGTGGCGGAGGAGCCCAAGGAACTCCGCACGGAGGTCATGACCCTGAACGTGGGACCCCAGCACCCCTCCACCCACGGGGTGCTGCGAGTGGTGGTGACCCTATCGGGCGAAGAGGTCCTGGACCTGGTTCCCCACATCGGCTACCTCCACACCGGGTTTGAGAAGAACATGGAGTACCGGACGTATACGCAGGTGATCACGTATACGCCCCGGATGGACTACCTCCACTCCTTCGCCCACGACCTGGCCTACGCCCTGGCGGTGGAGAAGCTGGTGGGGGCAGTGGTACCCCCAAGGGCCGAAACCATCCGCATCATCCTGAACGAGCTTTCCCGCCTGGCCAGCCACCTGGTCTTCCTGGGCACCGGGCTGCTGGACCTCGGGGCCCTTACCCCCTTCTTCTACGCCTTCCGGGAGCGGGAAACCATCCTGGACCTCTTCGAGTGGGTAACGGGCCAGCGCTTCCACCACAACTACATCCGCATCGGCGGGGTCAAGGAGGACCTCCCCGAGGAGTTCGTGCCCGAGCTTAAAAAGCTTTTGCAGGTCCTGCCCCACCGCATCGACGAGTACGAGGCCCTCTTTGCGGAAAGCCCCATCTTCTACGAGCGGGCCCGGGGCGTGGGGGTCATCCCCCCCGAGGTGGCCATCAACCTGGGCCTCACCGGAGGTTCCTTAAGGGCCAGCGGGGTGAACTACGACGTGCGCAAGGCCTACCCCTATGCGGGCTACGACACCTACCAGTTTGATGTGCCCTTGGGGGAGCACGGGGACGTGTTCGACCGCATGATCATCCGCATCCGGGAGATGCGGGAGTCGGTGAAGATCATCCAGCAGGCCCTGGAGAGGCTGGAACCAGGGCCGGTGCGGGACCCCAACCCCCAGATCACCCCGCCTCCCAGGCACCTTTTGGAAACCTCCATGGAGGCGGTCATCTACCACTTCAAGCACTACACCGAGGGCTTCCATCCCCCCAAGGGGGAGGTGTACGTGCCCACGGAATCCGCCAGGGGCGAGCTGGGCTACTACATCGTTTCCGATGGGGGCAGCATGCCCTACCGGGTCAAGGTGCGGGCCCCAAGCTTCGTGAACCTGCAAAGCCTCCCCTACGCCTGCAAGGGGGAGCAGGTGCCCGACATGGTGGCCATCATCGCCAGCCTGGATCCCGTCATGGGCGACGTGGACCGATAGGAGGGAAGGGAAGATGGGGTTTTTTGACGACAAGCAAGACTTCCTGGAGGAAACCTTCGCCAAGTATCCACCGGAGGGGCGACGCTCCGCCATCATGCCCCTCTTAAGGCGGGTGCAGCAGGAGGAGGGCTGGATCCGCCCGGAGCGGATAGAGGAGATCGCCCGGCTGGTGGGCACCACGGCCACAGAGGTCATGGGGGTGGCGAGCTTCTACTCCTACTACCAGTTCGTACCCACAGGGCGCTATCACCTTCAGGTGTGCGCCACCTTAAGCTGCAAGCTGGCCGGGGCCGACGAGCTTTGGGATTACCTCACGGAAACCCTGGGCATCGGCCCGGGGGAGGTAACCCCGGATGGCCTTTTCAGCGTGCAGAAGGTGGAGTGCCTGGGAAGCTGCCACACGGCCCCCGTGGTGCAGGTGAACGACGAACCCTATGTGGAATGCGTGACCCGGGCGAGGCTTGAGGCGCTTCTGGAGGGCCTCAAGGCGGGCAAGCGCCTCGAGGAGATCGAGCTTCCCGGCAAATGCGGGCACCACGTGCACGAGGTGGAGGTATGACCGGGCCCATCGTTTCCGGACGCGACCCCCGCTTTGAAAAAACCCTCTACGCCCACGTGGGCCAGGAGGGAAGCTGGACCCTGGACTACTACCTGAAACACGGGGGATACGAAACCGCCAAGCGGGTTCTAAAGGAGAAAACCCCGGAGGAGGTCATCGAGGAGGTGAAGCGCTCGGGGCTCAGGGGCCGGGGCGGGGCAGGCTTCCCCACGGGGGTGAAGTGGAGCTTCATGCCCAAGGATGGGAAGCAACACTACCTGATCTGCAACGCCGACGAGTCCGAGCCGGGTAGCTTCAAGGACCGGTACATCATGGAGGATGTTCCCCACCTGCTCCTCGAGGGCATGATCCTGGCAGGCTACGCCATAAGGGCCACGGTGGGGTACATCTACGTGCGGGGGGAGTACCGCAAGGCGGCGGACCGCCTGGAGGCCGCCATCCGGGAAGCCCGCGCCCGGGGCTACCTGGGGGAGAACCTCTTCGGCACGGATTTTTCCTTTAACGTGCACGTGCACCGGGGGGCCGGGGCCTACATCTGCGGGGAGGAAACCGCCCTCATGAACTCCCTGGAGGGCTTAAGGGCCAACCCCCGCCTGAAGCCTCCCTTCCCTGCCCAATCCGGCCTCTGGGGCAAGCCCACCACCATCAACAACGTGGAAACCCTGGCCTCGGTGGTGCCCATCCTGGAACGGGGGGCCGACTGGTTCGCCAGCATGGGCACCGAGCAGTCCAAAGGGATGAAGCTCTACCAGATCTCCGGCCCGGTTAGGCGGCCCGGGGTTTATGAGCTTCCCATGGGCACCACCTTCCGGGAACTCATCTACGACTGGGCGGGAGGGCCCCTGGAGCCCATCCAGGCCCTCATCCCCGGGGGATCCTCCACCCCGCCCTTGCCCTTTACCGATGAGGTCCTGGACACCCCCATGAGCTACGAGCACCTGCAGGCCCAGGGCTCCATGCTGGGCACCGGAGGCGTGATCCTCATCCCGGAGAGGGTCAGCATGGTGGACGCCATGTGGAACGTGACCCGCTTCTACGCCCACGAGTCCTGCGGCAAGTGCACCCCCTGCCGGGAGGGGGTGGCGGGCTTCATGGTGAACCTCTTCGCCAAGATCGGCTCCGGGGAGGGGGAGGAGAAGGACGTGGAAAACCTCGAGGCCCTTCTGCCCCTCATCGAGGGCCGGAGCTTCTGCCCCCTGGCGGATGCGGCGGTGTGGCCGGTGAAAGGCTCCTTGAAGCACTTTAAGGACCAGTACCTGGCCCTGGTGCGGGAAAAGAAGCCCGTGCCCAGGGTGAACCTCTGGAGGTGAAGGTGGTTAAGGTCAAGGTCAACGACCGCATGGTGGAGGTGCCCCCGGGGACCAGCGTCATGGACGCGGTCTTCCACGCGGGGTACGACGTGCCCCTCTTCTGCTCGGAAAAGCACCTCTCCCCCATAGGGGCCTGCCGCATGTGCCTGGTGCGCATCGGCCTGCCCAAAAGGGGCCCGGACGGCAAGCCGGTCCTGAACGAGAAGGGAGAGCCCGAGATCGCCTGGCAGCCCAAGCTGGCGGCCAGTTGCGTCACCGCCGTGGCGGACGGCATGGTGGTGGACACCCTCTCGGAGGTGGTGCGGGAGGCCCAGGCGGGGATGGTGGAGTTCACCCTCCTCAACCACCCCTTGGACTGCCCCACCTGCGACAAGGGGGGAGCCTGCGAGCTCCAGGACCGAACGGTGGAGTACGGACTTTACGAGAAGTATTACCAGAAGGCCCCCCTCGAGCTTCCCACCTACACCCGCTTCGAGTTCACCCGCCGCCACGTGGACAAGCACCATCCCCTCTCCTCCTTCGTGGTGCTGGACCGGGAGCGGTGCATCCACTGCAAGCGTTGCGTGCGCTACTTTGAGGAGATCCCGGGGGACGAGGTCCTGGACTTCATCGAGCGGGGGGTGCACACCTTCATCGGCACCATGGACTTCGGGCTTCCCTCGGGGTTTTCCGGGAACATCACCGACATCTGCCCGGTGGGAGCCCTTCTGGACCTCACCGCCCGCTTCCGGGCCCGCAACTGGGAGATGGAGGAAACCCCAAGCCACTGCGCCCTCTGTCCTGTGGGGTGCGGGATCACCGCGGACACCCGTAGCGGCGAGCTTTTGAGGATCCGGGGCCGGGAAGTCCCCGAGGTGAACGAGATCTGGCTTTGCGATGCGGGCCGGTTCGGGCACGAGTGGGCGGACGAGAACCGGATCAAATACCCCCTGGTGCGGAAAGGGGAAAGGCTGGTGGAGGCCACCTGGGAGGAGGCCTTCGCCGCCATCCGGGAGGGCCTCAAGGGGGCCAGGAAGGAGGAGGTGGGCATCTACCTGCCCCACGACGCCACCCTCGAGGAAGGCCTCATGGCGGCGGAGCTGGCCCGGGGGCTAAACACCCCCCACCTGGACTTCCAGGGCCGCACCGCCGCCCCAGCGAGCCTCTTTGTGCCCGCCACCTTTGAGGACCTCCTCAGGGCCGATTTCGCCCTGGTCCTGGGGGATCCCACGGAGGAAGCCCCCATCCTGCACCTCCGCCTCAGCGAGTTCGTGCGGGACCTCAAGCCCGCCCCCAGGTTCGCCCACGGCACCCCCTTCGCCGACCTCTCCATCAAGGAGAGGATGCCCCGCCGCACCGACAAGATGGCCCTCTTCGCCCCCTACCGCGCCCCCTTGATGAAGTGGGCCCGCATTGCAGAGGTCCATGCCCCTGGGGAGGAGCGGGAGATCCTCCTGGCCCTTCTTGGGGAAAAGGAGGGGAGCGAGGCGGTCAAGCAGGCCAAGGAGGCCTGGGAGAAGGCCCAAAACCCCATCCTCATCCTGGGGGCTGGGGTCTTGCAGGATGCGGTGGCGGCGGAAAGGGCCAGGCTTTTGGCCGAGCGCAAGGGGGCCAAGGTGCTGGCCATGACCCCGGCGGCGAATGCCCGGGGCCTCGAGGCCCTGGGGGTCTGGCCCGGGGAGAAAGGGGCGGCCTGGGACGAACCCGGAAGCCCCTACGCCTACTACGGCTTCGTACCCCCGGAAGGGGCCCTAAAGGACAAACGCTTCGTGGTTATGCACCTAAGCCACCTCCACCCCCTGGCGGAGCGGTATGCGGATGTGGTCCTCCCCGCCCCCACCTTCTACGAGAAGCGGGGGCAGGTGGTGAACCTGGAAGGGCGGGTCCTTCCCCTCAACCCCGCCCCCATCGAAAACGGCGAGGCGGAGGGCGCCATCCAGGCCCTGGCCCTGCTGGCCGAGGCCCTTGGGGTGCGGCCTCCCTTCCGGCTTGGCCTCGAGGTGGAGCGGGAGCTCAAGAAAAAGGTGCCCGCCCCTAATGGCCTCCTCATCCACCGCACCCAACGCCTGCGGCCCAGGGCCCAGGAGGGAAGGCTCTACCTTAGGCCCACCATGTGGAGGGCCTGGCAGCTTACGGGCAAGGTGGCCCAGACCGTCCGCCCCGAGCTTTGGGTCCACCCGGAAACCGCCAAGGCCGAGGCCCTCTTGGAGGGAGCCCGGGTGGAGGTGGAAGGCCCCTTGGGCCCGGTCCTGGCCCAGGTGGTCCACCGGGAAGACCTGCCCCAGGGCTTCCTCTACCTCTCCGCCCTCGGTCCCTTTGCGGGCAGGAGGATGGAGGCCAAGGTGTTGGTTCCCACGGGAGGTGAGGCATGAACCCCTATCCCTTGGATCCCTACTGGATGGTGGCCTTGAAGGCCCTCCTGGTGGTGGTGGGCCTCCTCACCGCCTTCGCCTTCATGACCCTGATCGAGCGCCGCCTTCTCGCCCGCTTCCAGATCCGCCTGGGCCCCAACCGGGTGGGGCCCTCGGGCCTTCTCCAGCCCGTGGCCGACGCCATCAAGAGCATCTTCAAGGAGGACCTGGTGGTGGAGCGGGCGGACAAGGTGCTCTTTGTCCTGGCTCCCTTGATCGGCGTGGTCTTCGCCCTCCTGGCCTTCGGGGCCATCCCCTTCGGCCCCCCGGGGAGCTTCTTCGGCTACCAGCCCTGGGTCCTGAACCTGGACCTTGGCCTCCTCTACCTCTTCGCCGTGAGCGAGATGGCCATCTACGGCATCTTCCTGGCGGGCTGGGCCTCCGGGAGCAAGTATAGCCTCCTGGGCTCCTTGCGCTCCTCGGCAAGCCTCATCTCCTACGAGCTGGGGCTGGGCATGGCCCTCCTCTCCCCCGTCCTTCTGGTGGGGAGCCTGAACCTGAACGACATCGTGAACTGGCAGAAGGAACACGGCTGGCTCATCCTCTACGCCTTCCCCGCCTTCCTCCTTTACGCCATCGCCGCCCTGGCGGAGGCCGCCCGCACCCCCTTTGACCTGCCCGAGGCGGAGCAGGAGCTCGTGGGGGGATACCACACGGAGTACAGCTCCATCAAGTGGGCCCTCTTCCAGATGACCGAGTACATCCACTTCATCACCGCCAGCGCCCTCATCCCCACCCTCTTCCTGGGAGGCTGGACCATGCCCTTCCTGGAGGTTCCCTACCTCTGGATGTTCCTCAAGATCGCCTTCTTCCTCTTCCTCTTCATCTGGATCCGGGCCACCTGGTTCCGGTTGCGCTACGACCAGCTCCTGCGCTTCGGCTGGGGCTTCCTCTTCCCGGTGGCCCTGGTCTGGTTCCTGGTGACCGCCCTGGTGGTGGCCTTAGACCTTCCCCGCTCCTACCTCCTCTACCTCTCCCTAGCCGCCTTCTTGGTCCTTCTGGGAGCGGTGATGTACGGCCCCAAACCCACCCGCAAGCCAGCCCCCAAGGGGCTATCCAAGGGAGGTGGCGCATGACCCTAAAGGCCCTGGCCCAAAGCCTCGGCATCACCCTCAAGTACCTCTTCTCCAAGCCGGTGACCGTTCCCTATCCCGATGCCCCCGTGGCCCTCAAGCCCCGCTTCCACGGCCGCCATGTGCTCACCCGCCACCCCAACGGCCTGGAGAAGTGCATCGGCTGCTCCTTATGCGCGGCCGCCTGCCCCGCCTACGCCATCTACGTGGAGCCCGCGGAAAACGACCCGGAGAACCCGGTTTCGGCGGGGGAGCGCTACGCCAAGGTCTACGAGATCAACATGCTCCGGTGCATCTTCTGCGGGCTTTGCGAGGAGGCCTGCCCCACCGGGGCCATCGTGCTGGGCTACGACTTCGAGATGGCCGACTACGAGTACTCCGACCTTATCTACGGCAAGGAGGACATGCTGGTGGATGTGGTGGGCACGAAGCCCCAGCGCCGCGAGGCGAAGATCACCGGCAAGCCCGTGAAGCCCGGCTACGTGGTACCCTACGTCCGCCCGGAGCTGGAGGGGTTCAAGGCCCCCACGAAAGGAGGCAAAAAATGACCCCCTGGGAAGCCTTGGCCCTCCTGCTCCTCCTTTTCACCGGGGTCCTGGTGGTCACCCTGAAAAACGCCATCCACGCCGCCTTGGCCCTCATCGGGAACTTCCTGATCCTGGCCGGAATCTACGTGGCCCTCGAGGCCCGCTTCCTGGGCTTCATCCAAATCATCGTGTACGCCGGGGCCATCGTGGTCCTCTTCCTCTTCGTGATCATGCTCCTCTACGCCGCCCAGGGCGAGGTGGGCTTTGACCCCCTGGTGCGAAGCCGTCCCCTGGCCGCCCTCCTGGCCCTGGGGGTAGCTTTGGTCCTCCTCTCGGGCCTTTGGGGAGTGAACCTCGCCTTTACCAAGGATCTGCAGGGGGGTCTGCCCCAGGCCCTGGGGCCCCTCCTGTACGGGGACTGGCTTTTCGTCCTGCTGGCGGTGGGCTTCCTCCTCATGGCGGCCACGGTGGTGGCGGTGGCCCTGGTGCAACCCACCCGCCCCCTGGACGCCCTAAGCCCTGAGGAGCGCAAGGAGGAGAAGGAGGTGGTGCGGTGACCTACCTGTACGCCTCCGTCGTCCTCTTCGCCCTGGGGGTTTACGGGGTTTTGACCCGCAGGACCGCCATCCTGGTCTTTCTCTCCATCGAGCTCATGCTCAACGCCGCCAACCTCTCCCTGGTGGGCTTCGCCCGGGCCCTTGGCCTGGAAGGCCAGGTGGCCGCCCTCATGGTCATCGCCATCGCCGCCGCCGAGGTGGCGGTGGGTCTGGGCCTCATCGTGGCCATCTTCCGCCACCGGGAGAGCACCGCGGTGGACGATCTCTCGGAGCTTAGGGGGTGAAGATGCTGCTGCTGACCATCCTCCTTCCCCTCTTGGGCTTTGCCCTTTTGGGGCTTTTCGGAAAACGGATGAGAGAACCCCTCCCCGGGGTCCTGGCCTCGGCCCTGGTCCTGGCCTCCTTCCTGGTGGGGGTGGGCCTTCTCCTTTCGGGCGGGGCCCGCTACGAGGTGGAATGGCTTCCCGGGATCCCCTTTAGCCTGCTTCTGGACAACCTCTCCGGCTTCATGCTCATCGTCGTCACCGGGGTGGGCTTCCTCATCCACGTCTACGCCATCGGTTACATGGCCGGGGATCCAGGCTATAGCCGCTTCTTCGCCTATTTCAACTTCTTTATCGCCATGATGCTCACCCTGGTCCTGGCCGACAGCTACCCGGTGATGTTCATCGGCTGGGAGGGGGTGGGCCTGGCCAGCTTCCTCCTCATCGGCTTCTGGTACAAGAACGCCCAGTACGCCGACTCCGCCCGCAAGGCCTTCATCGTGAACCGGATCGGCGACCTGGGCTTCATGCTGGGCATGGCCATCCTGTGGGCCCTTTACGGCACCCTCTCCATCAGCGAGCTGAGGGAGGCCCTGGAAGGCCCCTTGAAGAACCCCAGCCTCCTGGCCCTGGCGGGCCTCCTCCTCTTCCTGGGGGCCGTGGGCAAAAGCGCCCAGGTGCCCCTCATGGTCTGGCTTCCCGACGCCATGGCCGGTCCTACCCCGGTTTCCGCCTTGATCCACGCGGCCACCATGGTGACCGCCGGGGTTTACCTCATCGCCCGTAGCTCCTTCCTCTACGCCAACCTTCCCGATGTCTCCTACACCATCGCCGTCATCGGCCTCATCACCGCCCTTTACGGGGCCCTTTCCGCCTTCGGCCAGAACGACATCAAAAGGATTGTGGCCTACTCCACCATCAGCCAGCTGGGCTACATGTTCCTGGCGGCGGGGGTGGGGGCCTACTGGGTGGCGCTTTTCCACGTCTTCACCCACGCCTTCTTCAAGGCCCTCCTCTTCTTGGCCTCGGGAAGCGTGATCCACGCCCTGGGCGGGGAGCAGGATGTGCGGAAGATGGGCGGCCTTTGGAAGCACCTGCCCTTAACCCGCTGGCACGGGCTCATCGGGGCCCTGGCCCTGGGGGGCCTGCCCCTGCTCTCCGGCTTCTGGTCCAAGGACGCCATCCTCACCGCCACCCTCACCTACCCCTTCGGCGGCCTGGGCTTCTACCTGGGGGCGCTTTTCGTAGCGGTCCTCACGGCCATGTACGCCATGCGCTGGTTCGTCCTGGTCTTCCTGGGCGAGGAGCGGGGCCACCACCATCACCCCCACGAGGCCCCTCCCGTGATGCTGTGGCCCAACCACCTCCTGGCCCTGGGCTCGGTGCTGGCGGGGTACCTGGCCCTGCCCTATCCCTTGCCCAACCTCCTCGAGCCCTTTTTGAAGCCCACCTTAGCGGAGGTGGAAGCCCACCACCTGTCCCTGGGAGCGGAGTGGGGCCTCATCGCCCTCTCGGGTGCGGTGGCCCTCCTTGGGCTTTGGCTGGGCTACACCTTCTTCCAGAGGAAGGCCTTCCCCAGCTGGTACCTCACCTTTGAGGCCTGGAGCCGGGAAAGCTTCTTCGCCGACCGGGTGTACAACGCCCTCATCGTCAACCCCTTGAAGGCCCTGGCGGAAGCCCTCTTCTACGGGGATGGCAGCCTCCTTCGCGGCTACTTCGGCGTGGGCGGGACGGTGCGGAACCTGGGACAGGGTATCGCCCGCCTGCAGACCGGCTATCTAAGGGTCTACGCCCTGCTTTTCGTGCTGGGCGTTCTGGTGTTGCTGGGGGTGATGCGGTGGTAGTCCTGGCGATCCTCCTACCCATCCTCTTCGGCCTTCTCCTCCTCCTGGGCCTTCCCCGCGCCCTGGGGGTCCTGGGAGCGGGCCTGAGTTTTCTCTTGAACCTCTACCTCTTTCTCACCCACCCGGGCGGGGTGGCCCATGGGGTCCAGGCCCCCCTCCTTCCCGGGGCCGGGGTCTACTGGGCCTTCGGTTTGGATGGCCTTTCCGCCCTCTTCTTCCTCACCATCGGCCTCACCGTCTTCCTGGGGGCCCTGGTGGCCAAGGTGGAGGGGCGGTTTTTGGGGCTTGCCCTTCTCATGTCCGGCCTCCTCCTGGGGCTTTTCGCCGCCCGGGACCTTCTGGTCTTCTACCTCTTCTTCGAAGCGGCCTTAATCCCAGCCCTCCTCATGCTCTTCTTCTACGGGGGCGAGGGAAGGATCCGGGCCATCTACACCTTCCTCCTCTTCACCCTGGCGGGCTCCTTGCCCATGCTGGCCGCCATCCTGGCGGTGAAGGCGTTAGGGGGTAGCCCCACCTTCCTCCTCGAGGACCTCCTGGCCCATCCGGTTAAGGGAGGCGCCGCCCTTTGGATCTTTTTGGGCTTCGCCCTGGCCTTCGCCGTCAAGACCCCCTTGTTCCCCGTGCACGCCTGGCTCCCCCTCTTCCACCAGGAAAACCATCCCTCGGGGCTCGCCGACGCCCTGGGCACCCTTTACAAGGTGGGGGTCTTCGCCTTCTTCCGCTTCGCCATCCCCCTCGCCCCCGAGGGGTTTGCGGAGCTTCAGGGGCTTCTCCTCTTCCTGGGAGCCCTCTCCGCCCTCTACGGGGCCTGGGTGGCCTTCTCCGCCAAGGACTTCAAAACCCTCCTGGCCTACGCCGGGGTTTCCCACATGGGGGTGGCCGCCTTGGGCGTCTTCTCCGGTACCCCGGAAGGCGCCCTAGGAGGGCTCTACCTCCTGGCGGCCAGCGGGGTGTACACGGGAGGGCTCTTCCTCCTGGCGGGGCGGCTTTACGAGCGGCTTCACACCCTGGAGATCGGCCGCTTCCGGGGCCTGGCCGAAAGCGCCCCCGGCTTAAGCGCCCTGGCCCTCTTCCTCTTCCTGGCCATGGTGGGGCTTCCCGGGCTTTCCGGCTTCCCCGGGGAGCTTATGACCCTCCTGGGTGCCTACAAGGCCAGCCCCTGGCTCACCGCCATCGCCTTCCTCTCGGTGATCGCCGGAGCCGCCTACGCCCTCACCGCCTTCCAGAAGGTCTTCTGGGAGGAAGGCCAAAGGGGAGCGGAGGACCTCAAGGGGGCGGAATGGCCTTTCGCCTTCCTGGCGGTGGCCGCTTTGGTCCTCATGGGGGTCTTCCCCGGGTTCTTCGTAAAGGGCCTTGAGCCCCTGGCGGAGGCCTTCGCCAAGATCCTTGGAGGTGGCGCATGATCCTTCTGGTGCTGAGCTCCTTTGCCGTAGCCCTCACCCTTGTGGGCTTCTTCGTTTCCGTGCCCCTTTTCAAGCGCCTCACCATCCTGGGGCTCTCCCTGGCCCTGCTCTCCCTCCTCTTCACCTGGGGGAAGCCCTTCGCCTTTGGGCCGTACCAGGTGGACGGCATCTCCCAGGTCTTCACCCTGCTCGCCCTTCTGGGAGCCCTCTGGACCGTGGGGCTGGTGCGCACCCGGCGGTTTGAGTTCTACCTCCTGGTCCTCTACGCCACCCTGGGCATGCACCTTCTCGCCTCCACCAAGAACCTCATCCTGATGCTGGTGGCCCTCGAGGCCCTCTCCCTGCCCCTTTACGCCCTGGCCACCTGGCGGCGGGGAGAAGGCCTGGAAGCCGCCTTGAAGTACTTCCTTCTGGGAGCCCTGGCGGCCGCTTTCTTCCTCTACGGCACCGCCCTCCACTACGGAGCCACGGGAAGCCTCCTGGCGGGAACCCCTGGCGAAGGTCCGCTTTACGCCCTGGCCCTGGGCCTCCTCCTGGTGGGGCTTGGCTTCAAGGTGGCCCTGGCTCCCTTCCACTTCTGGACCCCGGATGTCTACCAGGGTAGCCCCACCCCGGTGGTGCTCTTCATGGCCACGGGGGTGAAGGCAGCGGCCTTCGCCGCCCTCCTCCGGGTGGTGGGACCGGGTGCCCTGGATGCCCTGGCCCTCCTCATCGCCCTCTCCGTCCTCCTAGGGAACCTGGCCGCCCTGGGCCAGAAGGAGGCCAAGCGGCTTCTCGCCTATAGCTCCATCGCCCATGCGGGGTACATGGCCTTGGCCCTTTACACGGGGAACCTGCAGGCCCTGGGCTTCTACCTCCTCACCTATGTGCTGGCCACGGGGCTGGCCTTTGCCGTGCTCTCGGAGATCTCCCCCGACCGCGTGCCCCTGGAGAGGGTAAAGGGCCTCTTCCACCAGGACCCCCTCCTGGGCCTTGGCCTCTTCGTCTCCTCCCTCTCCCTCCTGGGCCTGCCCCCGCTGGCGGGCTTTTGGGGCAAGTACCTGGTCTTCAGCGAGGCCGCCAAGGCGGGGGCCTGGGGGCTTCTGGTCCTGGCCCTGGTGACCAGCGCCGTGAGCGCCTACTACTACCTGGCCCTGGGCTTGGCCGTGTTCCAGAAGGGGGCAGCCGAGGCCCATCCCCGTCCCTTGGCCCGGAGCGTGGCCCTGGGGGTGGCCCTTCTCCTCATCCTGCTGGGCCTTATCCCCGGGGCGGTTCTCCCCGCCCTGGCCGCGGGCTAAGCCCGGGGCCTTCTTTCGGGCCCTGGGGTACAGAAGGTATCCCGGGGCCCGGGTTTTTTCCCCACTTCAGGTTTACACTCTAAGCATGGAGGACCCCCTGGCCCACCTGCCGCGGGAGCTTCTGCACAAGGATCCCCTGGGCTACGTGGCCCGGGGGGCCCAGGCTTTGCCCAAGGACCTCCGGGGGGCCTGGCTCCTAGGGGTGGTGAGCGGCTTCCTCTGGCCGGAAGCCCCTGTGCCCAAGGATCTTTCCGCCTTCTTCCGCCGGAGCGAGGGAGCCTGGCGGGAGGCGGAGGAGTACTTCCTGGAAACGGGGCTGGACTTTCCCGTGCTGGTGAGCCAGTGGGCCAGGGAGGCCCTGGACCCCCTTCTTCACCGCAAAAAGGAACCTCCCTGGGAAAGCCTCGCCCTGGCCTTCCACGGAGGGCAGAAGCTGGGACGGTACCTGCGGAGCCAGGCTAGGGGTTAACCACCATCCGCTCGCAGGGCAAAGTAAGGCGAGAGAACCAGGTAGCCTGCCAAAACCAGGAATAGGAGAAGGATCCCCACCCACCAGCGAGCCTTCATGGGGATACTCTAGCCAGCACATACCTTGGCGTCAATCTTTAAAGAATACGCTTTCCCAGGAGACTCGAGGCCAACCCCACCATCATCTCCGCGGTGCGGTTACGCTCGTCCAGAATGGGGTTCACCTCCACCAGGTCCAGGCTCCGCACCCGGCCCGACTGGGCCAGGATCTCCATAAGAAGGTGCGCCTCCCGGTAGGAAAGGCCCCCGGGCACCGGAGTCCCCACCCCGGGAGCCAGGGTGGGATCCAGGACGTCGGCGTCCAGGGAAACGTGGAGGGGCAGGCCGGCGAGCCTTTCCAAAACCTCCTCGGCGATGCGGGCTACCCCCAGGCGGTCCACCTCGTGCATGGTGTAAACGGTAACCCCCATTTCCCGAAGAAGCCGCCTCTCCCCGGGGTCCAGGCTCCTCACCCCCACCAGGACCACCCTCTTGGGATCCACCGCCTGGAAGGCCTCCGTGAGGCGGGGGTGCCCAAGGCCGCAGAGCACCGCCAGGGGCATGCCGTGAATGTTTCCCGAAGGGCTGGTTTCCGGGGTGTTGAAGTCCGCATGGGCATCCACCCAGACCACCCCCAAGGGCTCCTTGGCCACCCCGCTCACCGAACCCATGCTCAGGGAATGGTCCCCGCCCAGCACGATGGGAAATACCCCCTCCGGCAGGGAGCGGAGCCGCTCCTTGAGCTCGAGGGCCGCCTGGCGGATCTCCTCCAGGTAGTTCTCCCCGCTCGGGCGCAAGCCCTTGCGCCTGAGGGTTTCCGCCACGGGTACCCGCACGTCCCCCAGGTCCTCCACCGCCAGACCCAGGGCCTCGAGCTCCTCCGCCAGCCGGGCATAGCGCAAAGCGGAAGGCCCCATGTCCACCCCACGCCGGCCTGCGCCTAAGTCCATGGGCACACCCAGGATGGCCACCCGCTCCATGGGGGGCATGCTAGCAGAAAACCCCATGCACCGCTTGGGAACTTTATGCCAACCCCCTAGGAGGAAGGGGCTTTTGGCGCTATACTTAAAAGGATGGAACACTGCGAGGTGGCAAGCATCAACCTGGCCCGCCTCCTGCGGGAAGGGGGCACGGCCCGCGCCGCAGGCGTGGTGCGGGAGGCCTTTCGGGTAGGCGAGGAGCGCTTCCCCCTGGAAGGAGAAGCCACCTGGAAGGTGGCGGTTTCCGCCGTAGGAGGGGATGAGTACTGGCTTTCGGGTGAGGTGGAGGGCGTGGTCCTCATGGAGTGCCGCCGCTGCCTCAAGCCCACCCCCACCCCCATCCACGCCCACTTCCAGCACCTCCTCCGCTACCAGCAAGGCCTGGAAGAGGTGGTCTTCCACGAGGAGAAAGAGGAGGAGTACTACGCCTTTGGCGAGCCCGACTTGGACCTTCTCCCCTTCCTCACCGAGGCGTTCGTGACGGAGATGCCCTACACCGTCCTCTGCCAGGAAGGGTGCAAGGGCCTCTGCCCGGTCTGCGGGGCGGACCGCAACCTGGTGGACTGCGGCCACGAGCCGGAAACCCACCACCCCTTCCTGGGCCTTAAGGACCTCCTTCCCGAACTCTAGCGGGTCTGCTATACTACCAGGGGTTTAGCGGGGGCCAAGCCCCCCCTGGAGGATTGGAGATGGCCAAGCATCCTGTACCCAAGAAGAAGACCTCAAAGGCGCGGCGCGATGCCCGCAGGAGCCACCATGCCCTGACCCCCCCGACCCTGGTCCCCTGCCCCGAGTGCAAGGCGATGAAGCCCCCGCACACCGTCTGCCCAGAGTGCGGCTACTACGACGGGCGCAAGGTTCTAGAAGTCTAGACCGGGTCAAGATAAGGGGCCCCTGAACCTGGGGCCTCAACTTTTTCACTGCCAATGGGTATAGTGGTGCCCATGACGGGAGGTCAGGCATGAGCGGCATCCTGGCCCTGGGGGCTTACACTCCCGAGAGGGTTATGAAGAACGAGGACTTTGAGGCCTATCTAGACACCTCGGATGAGTGGATCGTGACCCGCACGGGCATCCGGGAACGGCGCATCGCCGCCGAGGACGAATACACCTCGGACCTGGCCTTCAAGGCGGTGGAGGACCTTCTTGGACGCCACCCAGGAGCTCTGGAAGGAGTGGACGGGGTCATCGTGGCCACCAACACCCCCGACGCCCTCTTCCCCAACACCGCCGCCTTGGTCCAGGCCCGCTTCGGCATCCAGGGCTTCGCCTACGACCTGTTGGCGGGTTGCCCGGGCTGGCTTTACGCCCTGGCCCAGGCCCACGCCATGGTGGAAGCGAGCCTGGCCCGTAAGGTCCTGGTAGTGGGGGCCGAGGCCCTTTCCAAGATCGTGGACTGGAACGACCGGGCCACCGCGGTGCTCTTTGGCGATGCGGGAGGGGCCGCGGTGGTGGGCCGGGTGCGGGAAGGCTTCGGCTTCCGCTCCTTCGTGCTGGGGGCGGACGGTAGCGGGGCCAAGGAGCTCTACCACGCCTGTGTGGCCCCGCGTCTGCCGGATGGCACCTCCATGCGCAACCGCCTCTACATGAACGGGCGGGAAGTCTTCAAGTTCGCCGTGCGGGTGATGAACACCGCCACCCTCGAGGCCATAGAAAAGGCCGGCCTCACCCCGGAGGATATCAAGGTTTTCGTGCCCCACCAGGCAAACCTCAGGATCATCGACGCCGCCCGGGAGCGCCTGGGCCTTCCCTGGGAACGGGTGGTGGTGAACGTGGACCGCTACGGCAACACCTCCACCGCCTCCATCCCTCTGGCCCTTAAGGAAGCAGTGGACGAGGGCCGCATCCAGGAAGGGGACCACGTGCTTCTGGTGTCCTTCGGGGCTGGGCTCACCTGGGCGGCTGCCGTAATCACCTGGGGGGGAGCTTGATGTACGCCGCCCTTTTCCCGGGACAGGGCTCCCAGCGGGTGGGGATGGGCCAAGCCCTCTACGAGGTCTCACCCGCCGCCAAGGAGGTGCTGGACAGGGCCGAGGCTACCCTGCCCGGCCTCCTTAAGCTCATGTGGGAAGGACCCGAGGAAACCCTCACCCTCACGGAAAACCAGCAACCCGCCCTCCTGGCGGTGGGCTATGCCGCCTACCGGGCCTTCCTGGCGGAAGGGGGAACCGAACCCTCCTTAGCCGCCGGGCACTCCCTGGGGGAATGGACCGCCCATGTGGCCGCGGGCACCCTGGAGCTGGAGGATGCCCTGAAGCTGGTGCGCCTCCGGGGCCGGTACATGCAGGAGGCCGTGCCCCCAGGGGAGGGAGCCATGGCCGCCATCCTGAAGCTTCCCCTCGAGGCCATCCAGGAAGCCCTGGCGGGGTTAGAGGGGGTGGAGATCGCCAACCTAAATGCCCCCGAGCAGACGGTGATTTCCGGCAGGAAGGAGGCGGTGGAAGAGGCGGCGGAAAGGCTAAAGGAAAAACGGGCCCGGGTGGTTTTCCTCCCGGTTTCCGCCCCCTTCCACTCCTCCCTGATGACTCCTGCCAAGGAGCGCCTGGCCCGGGACCTGGCCCAGGTAACCCTGAGGAAACCCCGCTTCCCCGTCTACTCCAACGTGACCGCAACGCCCGAGGAGGACCCCAGCCGCATCCGTGAACTGCTCCTGGAGCAGATCACCGCCCCCGTGCGCTGGGTGGAGATCTTAAAGGACATGGAAAAGAGGGGGGTCCGGCGCTTTTTGGAGTTCGGAAGCGGGGAGGTGCTGAAAGGCCTGGTGGCCCGTACCCTGAAGGAAGCGCACGCCCTTTCCGTGGGGGACCCGGAAGGGGTAAGGAAGGCGTTGGAGGTGGAGGATGCGTAAGGCACTGGTGACGGGGGCCAGCCGGGGCATCGGCCGGGCCATCGCCCTCAGGCTGGCCCGGGAGGGCTACGCCCTGGTGATCCACTACGGGCAGAACCGGGAGAAGGCGGAGGAGGTGGTGGAGGAGGCCAGGAGGCTCGGAAGCCCCCTGGTGGGGGTTTTGGGGGCCAACCTCCTGGAGGCGGAGGCCGCCACGAGCCTGGTCCACGGGGCAGCGGAGATCCTGGGGGGCCTGGACACCCTGGTGAACAACGCCGGCATCACCCGGGACACCCTCCTCATCCGCATGAAGGACGAGGACTGGGAAGCCGTGCTGGAAGCCAACCTCTCCGCGGTCTTCCGCACCACCCGCGAGGCCATCAAGCTCATGATGAAGGCCCGCTTCGGGCGCATCGTAAACATCACCAGCGTGGTGGGCATCCTGGGCAACCCCGGCCAGGCCAACTACGTGGCCTCCAAGGCGGGGCTTATCGGCTTCACCCGGGCGGTGGCCAAGGAGTACGCCGCCCGAGGGATCACGGTGAACGCCGTGGCCCCTGGGTTTATCGAAACGGAGATGACGGAAAAGCTTCCGCCCGAGGTGCGGGAGGCCTACCTGAAAAGCATCCCCGCAGGCCGCTTCGGCCGGCCGGAGGACGTGGCCGAGGCGGTGGCCTTTTTGGTCTCCGAGGCCGCGGGCTACATCACCGGCCAGACCCTGTGCGTGGACGGGGGGCTCACCCCCCATTGAAGGGGCCGGGCCCTAGGCTATACCCCGTGGTAAAATCCCCAAGGGAGGTTTTCATGACGGAGCAGGAGATCTTTGAAAAGGTGAAGGCGGTTATTGCGGACAAGCTCTCGGTGGAACCCGAGAAGATCACCCTCGAGGCCCGCTTCATCGAGGACCTGGGGGCGGACAGCCTGGATACCGTGGAGCTCATCATGGGCCTCGAGGACGAGTTCGGCCTGGAGATCTCCGACGAGGAGGCCGAGAAGATCCGCACCGTGAAGGATGCGGTGGCCTACATCCAGGCCAAGCTGGGCTAGGGCTTAGGGCTTTTAAGGGGCGCTTCCTGCGCCCCTTTTCTTTTTCCCAGGGCTTTTCCCGGTATACTACCCCCATGCGACGCGTGGTGGTTACCGGCCTAGGAGCCCTCACCCCCATCGGTGTGGGGGCGGAAGCTTACCATAAGGCCCAGCTTGCCGGGAAAAGCGGGGTGCGTCCCATCACTCGCTTTGACGCCTCGGCCCTGCCGGTGCGCATCGCCGCCGAGGTGGACGTCAATCCCGAGGAGTTCATTGACAAAAAGGAACTGAGGCGCCTGGACCGCTTTGTCCAGTACGCCCTGATCGCCGCCGAGCTGGCCCTGAAGGATGCGGGACTGGAGCCCAGCGCCCTGGATCCCGAGCGGGTAGGCACCCTGGTGGGCACCGGCATCGGGGGCATGGAAACCTGGGAGGCCCAGAGCAAGGTCTTCCTGGAGCGGGGCCCGAACCGGATAAGCCCCTTCTTCATCCCCATGATGATCGCCAACATGGCCTCGGCCCATATCGCCATGCGCTACGGCTTCATGGGACCCAGCTCCACCGCCGTCACCGCCTGCGCCACGGGGTCGGATGCCATCGGAAACGCCCTCCGCATGATCCAGCTGGGGGAAGCCGACGTCGTCCTCGCCGGGGGCACGGAGGCCGCCATCACCCCCATGGCCATCGGGGCCTTCGCCGTGATGCGGGCCCTTTCCACCCGGAACGAGGAGCCCACCAAGGCCAGCCGCCCCTTCACCCTAAGCCGGGATGGTTTCGTGATGGGGGAAGGAGCCGGGGTCTTGGTGCTGGAGGAGTACGAGCACGCCAAGAGGCGGGGAGCCAGGATCTACGCCGAGCTGGTGGGCTTCGGCCGGAGCGCCGACGCCCACCACATCACCGAGCCCCACCCCGAGGGGAAAGGCGCCGCCTTAGCCATGCGCCGCGCCCTTTTGGACGCTAAAGTTCACCCCGAGGAGGTGGGCTATATCAACGCCCACGGCACCTCCACCCCCGTGGGGGACCGGGCCGAGGTCTTGGCCATCAAGGAGGTCTTCAAGGAGCACGCCAAGAGGCTCATGGTTTCCAGCACCAAGAGCATGACCGGTCACCTCCTGGGGGCTGCCGGGGGCATCGAGGCCATCGCCACGGTGCAGGCCCTCTACCACGGGGTCATCCCCCCCACCATCAACCTGGAGGACCCCGACCCTGAGCTGGACCTGGACTTCGTGCCCGAGCCCCGGGAGGCCAAGGTGGCCTACGCCCTCTCCAACTCCTTCGCCTTCGGCGGTCAGAACGCCGTGCTTCTCTTCAAACGGATCTAGGGGATGCTCTACTCCAGGGAAAGGCTTCTGGATCTGGAGGCGGAAAGGCTGGCACCCTACGCCCAGAAGGCCCGGGACACCCGGGGGCGGAAATACCCGGAACCCGAGTCCCCCTACCGCACGCCCTTCCAGAAGGACCGGGACCGCATCCTTCACACCACCGCCTTCCGGCGCCTGGAGTACAAGACCCAGGTCTTTCCCAACTGGGCCGGGGACTACTACCGCACCCGCCTCACCCACACCCTCGAGGTGGTCCAGGTGGCCCGCTCCATCGCCCGCGCCCTAGGCCTCAACGAGGACCTCACGGAGGCCATCGCCCTTTCCCACGACTTAGGCCACCCCCCCTTTGGCCACACGGGGGAGAAGGTTCTGAACGAGCTCATGCGGGACCACGGGGGGTTTGAGCACAACGCCCAGGCCCTGAGGATCCTCACCCAGCTGGAGGTGCGCTACCCCGGTTTCAAGGGTTTGAACCTCACCCACGAGGTCCTGGAGGGAATCGCCACCCACGAGGCCGCCTATGCCCCGGGCTTCAAGCCGGCATACGAGGGCAGGGGCACCCTCGAGGCCCAGGTGGTGGACCTTTCCGACGCCATCGCCTATGCGGCCCACGACCTGGACGACGGGCTCCGTAGCGGCCTCCTTCGCCCCCAAGAGCTCACCGAGGTGCCCTTCCTGGCGGAGCTGGCCCGGGAAGAAGGCCTGGACCTTTCGGAGCTAACCGAGCTTTCCCGCCGGATCCTGGTGCGCCAGCTTCTGGGCTTTTTCATCACCGCCTCCATAGAGGCCACCCACCAAAGGGTGGAAGGGACCGGGGTGAGGAGCCCGGAGGAAGTGCGCCGGCATCCTGAACGCCTGGCTGCTCTCACCCCTGAGGCCGAGCAGGCCCACCGGGAACTCAAGGCCTTTCTCATGGAGCGCTTTTACCGCCACCCCGAGGTCCTGAGGGAGAGGCGCAAGGCGGAAATCGTTTTGGAGAATCTTTTCCACACCTACACCCAGTACCCCGAGATCCTGCCCAAGGAGGTCCAGGCCCGGATCCCCGAGGAGGGGGTGGAGCGGGCGGTGTGCGACTACATCGCCGGGATGACGGACCGGTACGCCCTCGAGGCCTACCGGAAGCTCTTCCCCTGAAACCCCGGGGAGCGAGGGATAAAATGGATAGGTGAAAACCCTGGACTGGAATACCCTTTTTGGCGAGCGGGCCGGGCGCATCCAGGCCTCCACCATCCGGGAGCTTTTAAAGCTCACCCAGCGCCCCGGCGTCCTCAGCTTCGCCGGGGGCCTTCCCGCCCCCGAGCTCTTCCCCAAGGAGGAGGCGGCGGCCAAGGCAGCCGAGATCCTAAGGCAAAAGGGCGAGGTGGCCCTGCAGTACGGGCCCACGGAAGGCTACTTCCCCTTAAGGGCCTGGGTAGCGGAGTGGCTTGGGGTGAGCCCGGAGGAGGTCCTCATCACCACGGGAAGCCAGCAGGCCCTGGACCTTCTGGGGAAGGTCTTTTTGGACGAGGGAAGCCCGGTTCTCTTGGAAGCCCCCAGCTACATGGGGGCCATCCAGGCCTTCCGGGCCTATGGCCCCCGTTTCCTCACGGTGCCGGCCGGGGAAGAGGGGCCGGACCTCAGTGCCCTGGAGGAAGCCCTAGACCAGGAGCGCCCCCACTTCCTCTACCTCATCCCCTCCTTCCAGAACCCCTCCGGGGGGCTCATGCCCCTGGAAGCCCGCAGGCGCCTCCTGGAAATGGCAATGGAACGGGGGTTGGTGGTGGTGGAGGATGATGCCTACCGGGAGCTCTACTTTGGGGAAAGCCGCCTGCCAAGCCTTTTTGAGCTGGCCCGGGAGGCGGGCTACCCCGGTGTGATCTACCTGAGTAGCTTCTCCAAGGTGCTGGCCCCGGGCCTGAGGGTGGCCTTCGTGGTGGCCCAGCCCGAGGCCATCCTCAAGCTCACCCAGGCCAAGCAAGGGGTGGACCTACACACCCCGGTCCTCAACCAGATCCTGGTGCACGAGCTGGTGAAGGAAGGCTTCCCGGAACGCCTGGAGAGGATCCGCACCACCTACAAGGCCAAGGCCCAGGCCATGCTGGAAGCCCTGGACCGGGAGATGCCCCAGGGGGTGCGCTACACCAGGCCCAAGGGAGGAATGTTCGTCTGGATGGAGCTTCCCCCAGAGCTTTCCGCCGAAGCCCTCTTCCAAAGGGCCATCGCCGAGAACGTAGCCTTCGTACCTGGGAAGCCCTTCTTCGCGAATGGAGGCGGGGAGAACACCCTGAGGCTTTCCTACGCCACCCTGGACCGGGAGAGAATCCAAGAAGGCGTGCGGCGCTTGGGTCAGGCGCTAAAGGGGCTTTTGGCCGTGGTCTAGGCTCCCTAATCCGCTCCTAGGCCTTTGTCCACCCCCAGAGCGGGGTATTGCGGTATAGTTTTCTGTATGGGCGAGGACGAAACCCTGGCCGTGGTTGTGAGGGATATCGCCGGGAAGCTGGAACGCTGGCGCGGTCTAAAGGAAGCACAAACCACACAGGCCATAATCTTGCGAGTTCTCCAAGCCCTCGGCTGGAATATATGGAATCCTTATGAAGTCGTTCCCCAAGATACGGGGACTAAAAACTACCGGCCAGACTTTCTGCTCTGCGTAAAAAAAGACGAGCCTGTCTTGGTCTTAGAAGTCAAGGCTCTGGATAAAACGCTTACGGACGAGGACCGTATGCAAGTGGTCAACTACGCCAACAGCCAAAACATCCGCTGGTCCGTCCTCACCAACGGGAAGTTGTGGGAGTTCTTTGATAACAGAGTGGAGGCCAAAGCACCGGAAAAACGCGTGCTCTACTTCCAGCTAGACAACCCATCCGCCGCCAAGTACCTAGATCGCCTCCTTTCCAAAGCCTTTTGGGAAGGCCAGGAACCCCCTGCTACCCTCTCGCGCACGGTTGAGGAGATCCGTAGGGAAATTGAAACCCAACAGAGCTTGACCCAGATCAAGGAAAAACTCTCCAAAGCCCTTGCAGAGGGGTACCAGCCCAATGAGAGGGGGCTCCAAAAAGCTATAGAGAAAGAGCTATCCGCCAACGAGCAGGAGCTCGCCCTCGCTCATTTTGAGCGGCTGCTCCAAGAGATCCTGGACGTGTCCGCCAATTGCTCCCCCATCCTTAAACTTAAAGAGCTTTTGGCACAAAAAGAGCAAAGCTTTTCAAGAAACAGCCCTGGACTGATTGTTTGGTTTGGCGAAGAAAGGTTCCGGGTCCCCAATTGGCGGGAGCTTTACGCGGCAGTAGTGGAAACTGGCCTGCAGGTAGATCGGTTGGAAAAGACCGAGGCGATGCGCAAACTTCTGAAAGAAGACCTTGCTTCCTCCCGGACGAAGAAAAGCGGTACGCCTTATAAAAAGAGCGCATTCAAAAAACTCCCTTCGGGCGAATATCTGTTTGTCCATCTCTCGGCTAAGCGCCTCAGCAAGAAGATAAAAGAGGTTCTGAACCTTCTGGAAGTGCCTTCCTCCGCCTTGCGCATAGAATATCAAGGGCGTCAGTTCACCCTTCCCTAGACTCCAGAACAATCCCCTCAGGCCACTCCCCCCCGAGGGCGCCCCAGGCCTCCACCATGTCCCGGGGCACGGGGGCCCGGAACTCCAAGAAGCGCCCGGTCCTAGGGTGGGGGATCCTAAGCTCGTAAGCGTGGAGGGCCTGGCGGGGGATATGGGGGGAGGGCCGGCCGTAAAGCTCGTCCCCCAGGATGGGGGCCCGGAGGTACTTGAGGTGGACCCGGATCTGGTGGGTCCGGCCCGTGTGGGGCCGGGCCTCCACCAGGGCGTAGGGTCCGGCGGTGGCGAGAATGCGGAACTCGGTTTCCGCATACCGGGGCGCAATCCCCCCCACGTGCATCTTGTGCCGCTCCACAGGATGCCGGCCTATGGGGGCGATGAGGGTGCCCTCCTTGGGGTGCCCCTCGGTGATGGCCAGGTAGCGCTTCATCACCAGCCTGTCGCGGAAGGCCCGGGCCAGGGCCTCGAGGGCCCCTCCATGCTTGGCCACCACCAGGACCCCGCTGGTGTCCTTGTCCAGGCGGTGCACGATGCCGGGACGCACCTCCTCGGGCCGCTCGGCCTCCTGGAGAGGGAAGTACCGCCCCAACAGGGCGTTGACCACGGTGCCCGTGTATACCCCGGGAGCCGGATGGGTAAGAAGCCCCGCAGGCTTGTTGAGGACCAGGAGGTCCTCGTCCTCGTAGAGCACCGGGATGGCCAGGTCCTGAGGGGCCACGAAGGGCTTTTCCTCCGGGGGAACCACCAGCACCTCTTCCCCCTTAAGGCGGTAGGAGGGCTTTTCCACCACCTTTTCCCCCACTTGGACCCGGCCCTGGGCGATCCACTCCTGGGCCCGGCTGCGGCTTACCCCGCAGGCCTCGGCCACCGCCTGGTCCAGGCGCACCCCTTCCATGCGAAAGCGCACCACGCTCTCCATGATACGAGCCCCGGCGCGGCCCTCGCCACGCCGGGGTCCTGCGGCAGGCTACATGAACCGCTTCCGCCTCTTGTAGGCCTTTACCTCCTTGAAGCTCTTGCGTCCGCCCCCTTTGGCCACCCCCAGGTAGAACTCCTGCACGTCGGGGTTTTCCAGAAGGTAGTCCCGATCCCCCTCCAGGACGATCCGCCCCGTTTCCATGATGTACCCGTAATGGGCGATGGAAAGGGCCACCCGGGCGTTCTGCTCCACCACCAGGACCGTGACCCCCTCCTCAGCGTTCACCCGGGCCACGATGTCAAAGATCTCCCGCACCAAAAGGGGAGCCAGGCCCAAGGAGGGCTCGTCCAGGAGGAGAAGCCGGGGTTTGGCCAGGAGGGCGCGGCCGATGGCGATCATCTGCTGCTCTCCCCCCGAGCAGTACCCGGCCAGGCGGGTCCTGAGCTCGGCCAGGCGGGGGAAGTAATGGTAGATGCGCTCCAGATCCTCCTTAAGACGGCTGTCCTTACGGGTCAAGGTGCCCACCCGCAGGTTCTCCTCCACCGTGAGGTGTTTGAAAACCCGCCGGCCTTCCAGCACCTGGACGATGCCCATCCTCACGATCTCCTCGGGGGGGCGATTATGGATGGGCTTTCCCTGGTAGAGGATCTCTCCCCTCACCACCTCCCCGTCCTCGGGGATCAAAAGGCCGGAGATGGCCCGGAGCGTGGTGGTCTTCCCGGCCCCGTTCGGGCCCAAGAGGGCGGTGATGCGCCCCTCGGGGACCTTCAGGGAAACCCCGCGCAGGACCTGGATGATGTCGTGGTAGACCACCTCGATGTTGTTGACCAAAAGGAGGATGGGACCTAAGTCTTCGGGGCGCGTGGGGTTCAGGCTCATGGCGTAAGAAATGCCCGGGGGAACTCCCCCGGGCCAAAGGTCTTACTTGCCGTAGTGCACCTTGCGGAAGAGGGCCGAGGTGAAGGGCTCGGTCACGGGGACGAAGCGACCCCCCTTGGCCTCGAGGATCCTCAAGCCCTCCGCCCCCGTGTGCTCGCTCTTGGTGAAGTCGATCTCGATACCCTGCTTGGTGGAAACGGCAAACCCCGGCTTGAAGGCGTTAGGCCCGTTCATCCCCACGAGGGCCTGGTAGACGGTTTCTCCCGTGATGCGCTTGAACCGCTCCTGGGCCCGGCGCATGGCCTCCACCGCAATGGCGGTGGCCAGCATGCCGTTGGTGTAGTTCACGCTCTCCACGATGGCCTGCGGCCGCCCGTACTTCTGCCCGAGCTCCTTCTGCAAGCGGATACCCGGGGCGTCCTCGTGGAACATGTAGAAGCTGGTGGCCCAGAGGAACCCCTCCGCCGCATCCCCCGCCAGCTTGATCAGGTCGGGGCCACCGGTGTAGTGGGCTCCAAGCTGCCTCATCTTCTTATCCAGGCCCAGGCGCTTGGCATCCTTCAGGATGTTGGCCACGGGACCGGCCACGTTCTGGTGGACGATGTACTCCACCCCTGCCGCTTCAAAGCGCTTCAGGAGGGCGGTGTTGTCCAGGTTGCCCGCCCCCACCTCCTGGACATCCACAATCTGGAGCCCCAGCTGGGCTGCCGCCTTCCGGGCATCGGCCACCGGGGCCCGGCCGAAGGGAGAGGGATGCACCACCAAGGCCACCTTAGCCCCCTTCTTCTCCTTGGCGATGTACTCCAGAAGGGCCACCACCTGCTCGGAGTAAGTGGAGGTGGGGATGAAGAAGTAGTCGTTGTTGGGAGGGTCGATGAGTTCCACGTGCATCGAAGCGGGGATGGTGGGTACCTTCACCTCCTGAATCAGGGACTTGAGTTGCAGGTTGGCCCCGGTGGCGTAGGAAAGGAACACGGGAATCTTGAAGCGGTCCAGGGCCTCCTCAAAGAAGCGCTGGGTGTTGGCGTTGTTGTACTGGTCGTCCCGCACCAGACAGTTCAGGACCACCCCGGGGATCAGCTTCTTCTCGTTGGCGTACTTGCAGTAGTCCTCCACCGCTGCCCCGTAAGGAGCCCCCGCATCCGAGGTGGGACCGGTGATGGCCCCCGACCACAGGATGGTCACCTGCTGCTGGCCCAAGGCCAGCCCCGCCGTCGCCAGTAGACCGAACCAGAGTTTTCGCATCTGCCTCACCTCCCATTGCCAACCCCATAAGGGGGGTTGCCTAGTACTTGAAGGGCCAGGTGCGGAAGTAGCTTCGCACGATCCGCCACCAGTTGTAAAGCCCCCTGGGCTCAAACATCAGGAAGAGCACGATGATGAGACCGAAGGCCAAGGGCCTTAAGGCGCTGGCCACATCCACCCCGGCCACGCTGAAGCCCAGGGCCTTGATGAGGTTGGAAAGCGCCTCCATGTTCACATCCAAGAGTTCCAGGAAAACCGGACCCAGGAAACTCCCCACCAGGGTACCCAACCCTCCCACGATGGCCATGGCCAAAAGCTTGATGGAAACCGCAAAGGTGTAGTCCTCTATGACCACGGCCCGGGAAAGGTAGGCGTAAAGCACCCCCGCCACCCCGGCGTAAAAGGCCCCCAGGGCAAAGGCGAAGAGCTTGGTGCGGCCAGGGTCCATGCCCATGGCGTCTGCCGCCCGGTCGTTGTCCCTCACCGCCACCAAAGCCCTCCCGTAGCGGGTGCGCAGGAGGTTGCGGAAGAAGACCGCAAGAAGGACCAAAACCACCAGAGAAACGTAGTACCAGAAGTGGAAGTGGTTGCGAAAGCCCGCCTCGTATCCCAAAAAGCTGGCCCGGGGCATGTCCATGGCCCCACCCTGCTTTAGAAGGGGCATATGCCCCACGGTCCACTCAAACACCACCTGGAAGGCCAAGGTGGCTAGGGCCAAATACAGGTGCTTCACCCGCAAGGAAGGGATGCCCACCAGGAAGCCGAAAAAGGCCGCCACCAACCCGCCCAAGGGAACCGCCAGCCAGAAGGGAAGTCCCTGGGGGGCGAGAAGGGCTGCCGTGTAGGCCCCCACCCCCATGAAGGCCGCCTGGCCGATGTTGATGAGGCCAGCGTAACCGGTGGTGATGTTCAACCCCAAAACGGCGATGCTGTAGACCAGGATCAGGTCCAGGATGAAGACCTGGGTGCGGGAGAGGAAGAGGGGTAGAACCAGGAGGAAGCTCAGGAAGAGAAGAAGGGAAACCAGCTCCCGATGGGTGGCAAAGATGCTGGTGTCCTGTTGGTACGAGGTGCGGTAGTTTCCGGTCTGGGCCCAGGGGTTTCTCATACGCGCTCGATCTCCTCCGTGCCAAAAAGGCCATGGGGCTTGAACCAAAGGACCAAAAGCAAAACCAGGAAGGGGAAGACATCCCGGGTGCCCCCACCGGGGATAAAGGGGTCCAGGAAGCCCGCGGCCAGGTTTTCCAAGACCCCGATGAGGATCCCCGCCACCACCGCCCCCGGGATGGAATCCAGCCCTCCCAGGATCACCACGGGAAAAACCCGCAGGCCGATGTGCACCAGGCCGTCCAGGTTGAGGCCGGAAATGGTCCCCACCACCATCCCCGCTGCCGCCGCCGTCAGCCCCGCCGCCGCCCAGGCCAAGGCGAAGACCCGTTCCACGGACACCCCCAGGCTCATGGCCGCCATCTGGTCATCGGCCACGCTGCGCATGGCCACGCCCAGGGTGGAACGCTGGAAAAACCAGGTGAAGGCCAGGAGGAAAAGAAGTGTGAAGGCCACCGCAAGAAGCTGGGCGTAAGAGATCTGGACGCCCAAAAGGGTGAGGCCCCCAGCAGGAAGGAAGCTGGGGTAGCTAAAGTTCCCCGCCCCGTAGGGGGTGAGGTGGATGAGGCCGTCCAGCAGGGAGGCCAAGCCGATGGTGGCCATGATGACCGAGATGATGGGCTGGCCCACCAGGCGCTTGAGGAAAACCCGCTCCACCCCAAAGCCCAAAAGGGCGGTCAGGGCCAAGGCCAAGGCCGCCGCCAGGAGGAAGGGTGCCCCCAGGGACACCATGGCCCAGTAGGCCAGAAAGGCCCCTATGGCGATGAACTGCCCCTGGGCAAAGTTCACCACCCGGCTGGCCTTGTAGATGAGCACAAAGCCCAAAGCTGCCAGGGCGTAGACCAAGCCCAGGACGATGCCGGAAAAAAGGAGCTGTAAGAAGAAGCTCACACCGCCACCTCCTCCCGCAGGTCCAAAACCGGTACCCGGGCCCGCACCCGCTGGACGGTCCCGTCCTGGTAGCGGTATTCCGCCTCCACCTCCACCGCCTCGGCCTGGGAATACAGGGCCTCCACCAAGGGCGCGTACTTCTTGGCGATGAGACCCCGGCGCACCTTGCCGGTGCGGGTGAGCTCCTCGTCGTCGGCATCCAGAAGTTTGTAGAGCAGGACAAAGCGCCGGATCTTGAGGTCCTCGGGAAGCTCCTGGTTCACCTTCTCCACCTCTTTGCGGATGAGTTCGGCCACCTCGGGCTTCAAGGAGAGGTCCAGGTAAGTGGTGTAGGCCAACCCCCGGTCCTCCGCCCACTTGCCCACCGTCTGGGGATCTATGTTGATGAAGGCCGCCAAATAGGGCTTGCGGTCCCCGAAGACCACCGCCTCCTTGATGTAGGGGGAGAACTTCAGCTTGTTCTCCACGAACTGGGGGCTGAAGACCGTGCCCTTCTCCGTGCGCATCACGTCGGAGAGTCGGTCGATGACCACCAAGTGCCCGTCCTCCGTGAGGTAGCCGGCATCCCCCGTGTGGAGCCAGCCATCCCGGAAGGTTTCCGCCGTGGCCTCGGGGCGCTCCCAGTACCCGGCGCAGACCGCATCGGAGCGGCAGAGGATCTCCCCCTCCTCGCTGATCCGGACCTCGGTGCCGGGGATGGGCAGGCCCACGGTATCGTGACGCACGTCCCCATCCCGGTGGACGAAGGCGATGCCGATGATCTCGGTCTGGCCGTAAATCTGCTTCAGGTTCACCCCAATGGCGTGGAAGAAGCGGAAGACATCGGGGCCCAGGGCAGCACCCCCTGTATAGGCCCGCCTCAGGCGCAAAAAGCCCAGCTGGTCCCGCAAGGGTCTGAAGAGCACCTGGTCCGCCAGCCAGTAGGCCAGGCGTAGCCCGAGAGGCATGGGCTTCCCCCGCATGCGGTAGTCCGCCGCCCGGTAACCTATCTGGAGAAGTTTCTCGTACACGAAGCGGTTGAAGGCGTAGGACTCCGACATGCGCACCCAGATGCCGCTTTGGATACTCTCCCAGACCCTGGGAGGGCTGAACATCACATGGGGGCCGATCTCCTTCAGGTCCTGCAGGGCGGTTTCCACCGCCTCGGGAAAGTTGACGGCGAAGCCCCCCGTGAGGGCCATGGCCACCGACATCATCTGCTCCCCGATCCAGGCGAGGGGCAAAAAGGAAAGGTAGTCGTCGGTGGGGAGAAGGGGGTCCACCTCCTGGAGGGCCACCCCCATGTGGATGAGGTTGCGGTGGCGGAGCATGGCCGCCTTGGGCCTTCCCGTGGTGCCGGAGGTGGAGGAAAGGTGGCAGACCTCCTCGGGGCTCGCCTCGAGGAGGAGCTTTTCCACGGCGTCGGGGTGTTTTCTCCGGTGCTCCCGGCCCCGCTCCAGCACCTCCTCAAAGGAAAGGAGCCAGGGGTCCCGGTAGCTCCGCATGCCCTTGGGATCCTCGTAGATCACGTGGCGGACCTTCGGGATCTCGCTTCGGATCTCGTAGAGCTTGTCCACCTGCTCCTGGTCCTCGGCGAGCACGATGCTGGCCCCCGTGTACTGAAGCATGTAGGCGATCTCGGCGGGAAGGCTGCTTTGGTAAACCCCCACGCTGATCCCCCGGACCGCCTGGGTGCCGAGTTCCGCATAGAGCCACTCCGGGATGTTGTCGGCGATGATGGCCAGCCTCTCCCCCGGTTCGAATCCCAAGGAGAGGAGGCCGTGAGCGAAGAGGAGGACCCTCTCGTAGTACTCCGCATAGGTGATCTCGTTCCAGATCCCGTAGTCCTTTTCCCTCAAGGCCACCCTGTCCCCCTCCTGCTCCGCCCTGAGGCGCAGAAGCTGGGGCAGGGTGTAGCGCTTCATCTCGTAGGAGGGCCTTAGGGCCTTCATGCCTCCACCCCCAGGTAGGCCTCCTGAACCCTGGGATTCCTGGCCACCTCCTCCGGCGCCCCCTCGGCGATCACCTGGCCGAAGTCCAGCACATACACCCGGTCGGAGATGTCCATGACCACCCCCAGGTCGTGCTCGATGAGGATCACCGTGGTGCCCTGGGCCCGGATCTCCAGGATGAAGCGGACCATGTCCTCCTTCTCCTCGAGGGTCATCCCCGCCATGGGCTCATCCAGAAGAAGGAGCTTGGGGGAAAGGGAAAGGGCCCGGGCCACCTCCACCCGCTTCCTGACCCCGTAGGGGAGGTTTCCCACCAAGGCCTTGCGGTAGGGTTCCAGCTCCATGAAGTCGATGACCTCCTCCACCACCCGGCGGTTCTCCACCTCCTTGGCCAAAGCCTTGCCGTAAAAGACCCCGGCCTGGGCAAGGTTGTAGCCCAGGTGGGTGTGCCGGGCCAGCATGAGGTTTTCCAGCACCGTGAGGCCAGAGAAGAGCTCTATGTTCTGGAAGGCGCGGGCGATGCCCAGACGGGTCACCTCATGGGGGCTTGCGCGGGTGATCTCGTGCCCCTCAAAGAGGATGCGACCTCGCTGGGGGTGGTAGAAGCCGGATATGCAGTTTAAAAGGCTGGTCTTCCCCGCCCCGTTGGGGCCGATGACGGAAACCAGCTCCCCCTCTTCCACCGCCAGGGAAACCGACGAAAGAGCAGCCACGCCGCCAAAGGTTAGGGTGATGTTCTCCACCAAAAGCTGGGCCACGGACCTCCTCCCTAACAGCCGTTTGGGGGGAAGTATAAGGGGAAGGCAAAACGGATGTCAACGCTCTCTTGCCAGGGTGTAAAAAACCGTTAGACCCTGTATAGCCCTTCTTATGCTACACTCTTTAAGGTATTGGGGGCCAAGGCCCCAGGGAGGGAAATGGATGAAAAGGACCTGGCAACCCAACCGGAGGAAGCGGGCCAAGACCCACGGCTTCCGGGCCCGCATGAGGACCCCAGGCGGCAGGAAGGTGTTGAAGCGGAGAAGGCAGAAGGGCCGCTGGCGCCTCACCCCCAGGGTGAACGCCTGAGCCAACCCCCCCCTGCAGCGGGGGGTAAACTCCTTTCCCTAAAGGGCGACCGGGCATTCCAAAGGCTCCGCCAAGGACGCATGGGGCGGGGCCGTTTTTTGAACGTGAAGTGGCTCCCCGCCTCCGAGCTCAGGGTGGGAATCGTGGTGTCCAAGAAGGTGGGCAAGGCGGTGGTGCGTAACCGCATCAAGCGCCGCCTAAGGGAGATCCTCCGCCGCCTCCACCTCCCCAGGGCCCACCTCCTGGTGATCGCAAGCCCCGAGGCCCGGGAGGCCACCTACGCCGAGCTCTTCCAAGACCTCATCCGCGCCCTCAAGAAGAGCGGGCTGATACAATAGGCGGCGTGCGCGGCTTACTGATCCTTCTGGTCAAGGCATACCGCAGGTTCATCTCCCCCCTCAAACCCAAGACCTGCCGCTTCCACCCCACCTGTTCCGCTTATGCCCTCGAGGCCCTGGAGCGCCACGGGGCCCTATGGGGTAGCTACCTGGCGGCCAGGCGCATCCTGAAATGCCATCCCCTGCACCCCGGGGGACTGGACCCGGTGCCCCTGGTCTTCCCACCCAGGAGAACCCTTAAGACCTACAAGGAGGCACGATGAAGAGGTTTCTATCCCTCCTTTTCCTGCTGGGCCTGAGCGCCCTGGCCCTCGAGGCGGGCTTCAAGGACCAGGACGTAAACGGGGACGGGGTGCCGGAGAAGATCGCCGTCACCAACCTCATGGACTTGGCCTTTGACCAGAAGGGCCAGGTGGTGGGCTGGTACGTGAAGACCTACAAAGGCACGGCCTTCAACGACTACACCCGCGCCCCCAACCTGAGGGGCAACGGCCCCGTGGTGGCCCCGGTGGGCTTTACCCCGGAGAAAGCGGAGTACCAGGTGGAGGATGGCCGCCTCCTGGCCCGCTTCCAGGGCCAAGAGGGCACCCTCACCTACCGCATCGAAAAGGGGCGGTACACCGTCCAGATCAGCGCCGACTTCCCCCTCACCCTGAGGCTTTCCGCCCAAGGAAGCCCCAAGGTGCTCCTACAAGGGCAAAGGGAACCCACCCCGAGCGGGGAGGGCCAGCTGGTTTACCTGGCCTGGCAGACCAAGCCCAAGGCGGGCTACGCCCTGGTGGCCTTCGCCCAGGAGCCCTTATCGGGGAAGCTGGTGGGCAAGGAGGCCACCCTTACCCTGGCTCCCGGGGAGACCCTCAAGGTCTACGGGGGCCAGAACGAGCTGGTGCGCTTCCACGTGGAGGGCCTTCTCTCCCTTCCCGGCCTCTTTTCCCCCAACATCTGGGGGCAGCTTTCCCTGGGGCTTCTCTGGCTCATGGAGGTGGCCTTCCGCTATACGGGTAGCTGGGGCCTGGCCATCCTCTTCCTGACCCTGGTGGTGCGCCTCCTCCTTTGGCCCCTCATGCACCAGCAGTTCAAGAGCATGGCGGAGATGCAACGCCTCCAGCCCCTCATCCAGAAGATCAACGAGAAGTACAAGGACGACCCCAACAAGCGGGCGGAGGCCACCATGAAGCTCTACCAGGAGCACAAGGTGAACCCCGCCGCCGGCTGTCTACCCCTTTTCATCCAGATGCCCATCCTCTTCATCCTCTGGAAGGTGATCGCCAACTACGAGTTCGGCCAGGGCCTCCTCTGGATCCCCGACCTGGCTCTCCCCGACCCCTTCTACATCCTCCCCGCCCTCTACGTGGCCTCCACCTTCCTCTCCACCTGGCTTTCCGCCCACGGGAACAAGGACCTCATCCGGCAAAGCCTCTTCATGAACCTGATCTTCATCTTCCTGGTCTTGCAGTTCCCCTCAGGGGTGACCCTCTACTGGGTGCTCTCCAACCTCATCGGCCTGGTGCAGCAGTGGCTGATCAACAAAAGCCTCAAGCCCTTAGCGGCGTAAACTGAGGGCATGGACGAGAAGAAAAAGAGCATCGACGACCTCCTCTCCGACCTGGGGGTGCTGGAAGAGGCCCCGGTGGGAGTGGAGTTAAAAGAGGCGGGGAAAGCCAGCCCCACGCAAAAAGGGCCCAAGGAGGTGCTGGAGAGCTTCCTGGTGGGCCTTTTGCTGCGCCTGGACCCCGCCCACTACGTGGAGATCCGCCAGGAGGGGAACCTCCTCAAGGCGGAGGTCAAGGGTGGGGACCTGGGGCGCTTCATCGGCAAGGAGGGGCGCACCTTAAAGGCCGTGGAGTACCTGGCCGGGGTGGTGCTGGCCAAGCACTTCGGCGGAGCCTACCGGGTGGTCTTGGACGCCGCTGGCTACCGCAAGCGCCAGGAGGAAAAGATCCGCAAGATCGCCGAGGAAGCCGCCCTCACCGTGGCCATGACCAAGGAACCCCTCCACCTCCCCCCCATGCGTCCCTCCGAGAGGCGCATCGTCCACATGCTCCTCAAAAACCACCCCCAGGTGACCACGGAAAGCCAGGGGGAAGGGGAGGAAAGGCACGTGGTGGTCTATCCCCGTGATCAGGCTCCTTCGGGAACTGGAGAGGAGGCTTAAGGCTAAAGGGCTCCCGGAAAAGGAGGCCTGGGACCTCCTGGCCTTGGCCTCGGGCCTTTCCCGTAAGGACCTCCTCCTTGGCCTATCCCGGACCCCGCCCCCAGGGACCGAAGCCAGGGCCCTGGCCCTCCTGGAAAAGCGCCTCGAGGGCTATCCCTTACAGTACCTTTCGGGGGAGGTGGAGTTCTTCGGCCTCCCCCTAAAGGTGCAAGAGGGCATCCTCATCCCCAGGCCCGAGACGGAGGGCCTGGTGGAGCTCGCCCTAGGGCTTCCCCTGCCCCAGGCTCCCCGTATCCTGGACGTGGGCACGGGCACGGGAGCCATCGCCCTGGCCCTTAAAAAACACCTCCCGAAGGCCCAGGTGTGGGCCACGGATACCGACCCCAAGGCCCTGGCCTTGGCCCGGGAGAATGCCCGCAGGCTGGGGCTAGAGGTAACCTTTCTTCAGGCTCCCCTCACCAGCGGGGTGAAGGATCTGGACCTGGTCGTCTCCAACCCCCCCTACCTCCCCGAGGCCTACCGGTCCCAGGCTCCCAGGGAGCTGGCCTTTGAAAGCCCCCAGGCCCTCTATGCGGGAAGGGAAGGGTTGGATGTGGCCCGCCCCCTGGCCCAGGAGGCCGGGAGGGCCCTCAAGCCCGGTGGGTTCCTCCTCCTGGAACTGGCCCCGGAAAACGTGGGGCTTCTGGCCCAGGAACTAAAGGCCATGGGCTGGGAGGAAGTAGAGGTGCTAAGGGATTTGGCGGGCCGGGACCGGTACCTCCGGGCCCGGAGGCCCTCCCAGGAGCTGGAAGGAGAGAAGGGGCCTCTCCGTGGTCCATAGCTCCTTGGCGGCCACCACCCCCACCCGCACCACTCCCCGTTTCCCTTGAAGAAGGGCGAGGCCGCGGGCCAGCTCCTCGGGAGAGGGAAAGGTGGCGTATTCCGGGGCATACCCCGCCTGCAGAAGCCGTTGCCGCACTTCCTCCCCCAGGACCTCGAGGGCCTCCTGGTTGCGGGCCTGGGTGGATAGGCGGAAGGTGCGGGCGGCCAGAACCTCCCCGGCGGCGAAGGCCCTGCGCTCAGGATAAAAGCGCACCCGTACCAAAAGCCTCCCCTCCCGGTACCCCGCCCCCTCCAGCACCGCAAGCCCCGGGCCTTGGGGAGCCTCCAAAAGCTCCACCCCCCGGAAACCCTGGAGAAGGGCCCGGCGCTCGGCCACCCGCTCCAAGGCCTCCCTCCCCTCCTCCGCCCCCAGGCGCACCTCCCCCAGGTAGAGACCCTGGCTGAGCCGAATCAGGCTCTGGGCCAGCTGGCCCCTCTCCCCCTGCAGCACCTCCGCCTGCACCAGGAGGTTTCTCACCCGTTCCTCCGTCTGGCGGAGCTCCTCCCGGGCCTTGCTCAAGCTGGCCTTAAGGGCCTCCACCTCCTCTGCCAGGGCCTGGCGCTGCCTTCGGGCCTCCTCCAGGCGGGCAAGAGCCCCCAGAACCTCCTCCTGAAGGCGCTTCCTCTCCGCCAGAAGCCTGGCCTTTTCCCCTTCCGCCCGCTCCGCTGCCTGTTGCAGGGCAAGGAGGCGGCTCTCCAGGGCCTTGAGCTCCCTGGTCCTCTCGGAGAGCGCCCGGTTCCTTTCCTCAAGAAGCTGGGAAAGAGCCTGGCGCTCCGCCTCGAGGGTAGCCCGCTCCCTTCCCAGGGCCTGCACCTGGGAGGCCAGGGCCTTGGCCTCTTCCTCCAGGCGTTTCCTCACCTGGTTGGCCTGCTCCAGGGCCCGGGAAAGATCCTTTCGCTCCTCCCGCAGGACATTGAGTTCCGCCAGGGTCCTGCTGGCCTCGGCCTCCATGGCCGTCTTGGCCTCCAGGAGAACCTGCCGCTCCCTCCTAAGCTGGTCCCGCTCAGCCCGGATGGCCTGGGCCTCGAGGATCACCTCCCTGGCCTCCCGGAACACCAGGAGGAACCCCAGGTAGCTGAAGAGGGCGATCCCCACCCCGGTGAGCACCGCCACCAGGGTGGCGGTCTGCCGGGGCCTGAGGCCAAAAAGGCGGTAGTGCCGCTTCCCCGCCCACTTGGCCACCCTATCCCCCAGATAGGCCACCAAGGCGGCCAGGAGGAGGATCAGGATGAGGAGGGCCCAGAAGGTCATGGCTTAAAGCTCGTAGTCCTCTCCCAGGTAGTGCCGCCTTACCCCCTGGTCCCGGGCAAAGGTGTCGGGATCCCCGTGGAAGAGGATCTGGCCGTCATACATCACGTAGACCCGGTCGGTGATGGCCAGGGTCTCCCGCACCGCATGGTCGGTGATGAAAACCCCCACCCCTCGCCTCTCCCGGAGCTCGGCGATGACCTTTTGGATCTCCTTCACGTTCTTGGGGTCCACCCCGGTGAAGGGCTCGTCCAGAAGGATGAAATCGGGGTCGGTGCACAGGGCCCGCGCCATCTCAAGCCGCCTCCTTTCCCCACCGGAAAGGGCGTAGGCCATCTGGTCCTTGAGGTGGTAGATGGCCAGTTCCTCCAAAAGGGCCTTGGCCTTCTCCAGGCGCTCCGCCCGGGAAAGGGGCTGGAACTCCAAGACGGCCAGGAGGTTTTCCAGCACCGTCATCCGGCGGAAGGCGGAAGGCTCCTGGGGCAGGTAACCCAAACCCAGCCGGGCCCGGCGGTACATGGGAAGCTGGCTTATTTCCCGTCCCTTAAGGAAGATCCGCCCTCCCGTGGGACGGATAAAGCCCACCATCATGTAGAAGGTGGTGGTCTTCCCCGCCCCGTTGGGGCCGAAGAGGGCCACGATCTCCCCGCGCTTGAGGCTCAGGTCCACCCCCCGCACCACCTCCCTGGGGCCGTAGCGCTTGCGCAACCCTTCTGCCAGAAGCTCCCCGTCCATTACCCTCAAGCCTAAGCCCCAACCTTTAGTCCCGGGTGAGATAATGGGCGAGGTATGGTGGTGACCCGCATCGCCCCAAGCCCCACGGGGGACCCCCACGTGGGGACGGCGTATATCGCCCTTTTCAACTACGTCTGGGCCAGGAAGAACGGGGGGCGCTTCCTGGTGCGCATCGAGGACACCGACCGCACCCGCTATGTGCCGGGGGCGGAGGAGCGCATCCTGGCCGCCTTGAAGTGGCTCGGCATCTCCTACGACGAGGGGCCGGATATTGGCGGGCCCCACGCCCCCTACCGGCAGTCGGAACGGCTACCCCTCTACCAAAAGCACGCCGAGGAACTCCTCAGGCGGGGGTGGGCCTACCGGGCCTTCGAGACCCCGGAGGAGCTGGAAAGAATCCGCAAGGAAAAGGGGGGCTACGACGGCCGCGCCCGCAACATCCCCCCCGAGGAAGCCGAGGAAAGGGCAAAAAGGGGCGAGCCCCACGTGATCCGCCTAAAGGTGCCGAGGCCCGGCACCACCGAGGTGAGGGACGAGCTCAGGGGGGTGGTGGTCTACGACAACCAGGAGATCCCCGATGTGGTCCTCCTCAAGTCCGATGGGTACCCCACCTACCACCTGGCCAACGTGGTGGACGACCACCTCATGGGGGTAACGGATGTGATACGGGCCGAGGAATGGCTGGTTTCCACCCCCATCCACGTTCTCCTCTACCGGGCCTTCGGCTGGGAGGTGCCCAAGTTCTACCACATGCCCCTCCTTAGAAACCCCGACAAGACCAAGATCAGCAAGCGGAAGAGCCACACCTCCTTGGAGTGGTACCGGGCCGAGGGGTTCTTGCCCGAGGCCCTGCGCAACTACCTGGCCCTCATGGGCTTTTCCATGCCCGACGGGCGGGAGATCTTCACCCTCGAGGAGCTCATCGAGGCCTTCACCTGGGAGCGGGTGTCCCTGGGAGGCCCGGTCTTCGACCTGGAGAAGCTCCGCTGGCTCAATGGCAAGTACATCCGCGAGGTCCTCCCCCTGGAGGAGGTGGCGGAGCGGGCGAAGCCCTTTTTGCAGGCGGCCGGGCTTTCCTGGCCCAGCGAGGCCTACCTGAAGCGGGCGGTGGAGCTCATGCGCCCCCGGTTTGACACCCTCAAGGAGCTTCCGGAAAAGGCCCCCTACCTGTTCAGCGAGGACTATCCTTACACGGAAAAGGCCCTGGAGAAGATGAGGGAAGGCCTTCCCGTGCTTCGCGAGGTGGAACCCCTCCTCCGGGCCCAGGAGGACTGGAGCGAGGCTGCCCTGGACGCCCTCCTCCGGGGCTTCGCCCAGGAGCGGGGCCTTAAACTCGGCCAGGTGGCCCAGCCCTTAAGGGCCGCCCTCACGGGAAGCCTGGAAACCCCGGGGCTTTTCGAGATCATGGCCCTTCTCGGCAAGGAGCGGGTCCTCGCCCGGCTGGCCCGGGCTCTGGCGGGAGGAGCTTCGTGAAACACCCCACAAGCCAGGGTATACTGGAGCCATGAGGCGGGTTCTCCTTGCTCTCCTTCTCGTTTTGGGAATGGCCAGCGCCCAGAGCGCCATTCAGATGCGGTTTGGCTATGGGGAAAGCCTTGGGCTCACCTTCGGGGCGGGGCTGGAAAACCGCCTGCGGCAGAACCTCTCGGGCCGGCTTTCCGCCATGCTGGCCCCGGCAGCCCCGGGTGTGGCCCTGGAGGGAGCCCTCCTCTTCAAACCCGACCTGGGCCAGTACGACCCCAGCCTGAAGGGCCTCCTCCCCTACTTCGGCGGGGGGCTCAGCGCCGTGGTGGGGCCAAGCCTCACCGCCGGGGTGAGCTTCACCGGGGGACTGGAGGGCCTTCTGGACCCCTACACGGGGCTTTTTGCCGAGGCCACCTACGTCTACGGCTTCGCCAACTTCCCCAAGGTCTGGCACTTTACCCTGGGGGTAAGTTTCCGCTAAAGGCCCCAAGGCGGGGCGCGGGGGCTTGCAAAATAGGGGAACGATGGGCTTCTTTGACCGATTGAAAGCCGGCCTCGCCAAGACGCGGGAAACCCTCCTCAAGGCCATCCCCTGGGGCGGAAGCTCGGAGGAGGTCCTGGAGGAGCTGGAAATGGCCCTCCTTGCCGCCGACGTGGGCCTCGAGGCCACCGAGGAACTCCTGGCCGAGGTAAGGGCCTCGGGGCGGAAGGACCTGAAGGAGGCCGTTAAGGAGAAGCTCGTCCAGATGCTGGAGCCGGACGAGCGCCGGGCCACCTTGAGGAAGCTCGGCTTCCGCCCGCAAAACCCCAAGCCCATAGAACCCCAGGGCCACGTGGTCCTGGTGGTGGGGGTGAACGGGGTGGGCAAGACCACCACCATCGCCAAGCTGGGCCGCTACTACCGGAACCTGGGCAAGAAGGTGATGTTCTGCGCCGGGGATACCTTCCGCGCCGCCGGGGGAGCCCAGCTTTCCGAGTGGGGGAAACGCCTGGACATCCCCGTGATCCAGGGGCCGGAAGGAGCCGACCCCGCCGCTTTGGCCTTTGATGCGGCAAGCGCCCGGAAAGCCAGGGGCTACGACCTCCTCCTGGTGGACACCGCAGGCCGCCTCCACACCAAGCACAACCTGATGGAGGAGCTGAAGAAGGTGAAGCGGGCCATCGCCAAGGCCGATCCCGAGGAGCCCAAGGAGGTCTGGCTGGTGCTGGATGCCGTCACCGGGCAAAACGGCCTGGAGCAGGCCAAGCGCTTCCACGAGGCGGTGGGGCTCACCGGGGTCATCGTCACCAAGCTGGACGGCACCGCCAAGGGCGGGGTCCTCATCCCCATCGTGCGCACCCTTAAGGTGCCCATCCGGTTCATCGGGGTAGGGGAAGGCCCCGACGACCTCCAACCCTTCGACGCCGAGGCCTTTGTGGAGGCGTTATTGGAGGGGTAAACCTCTCTGCCAGGGTGATAGCATTAACCTAACCATGCTACGAACCGTTGTTGAAGACGTCAATAACAGCGAGATTCAAGACGTAGAAAAGTTAAGAAGTTCTGTCCTCGAACACATGCAGTTACTGAAGTTGGTTTTGGAAGAAAGAGCCAACCCGGATTACGCTTCGAGGGAAAAGGACTTTTTGCGAACAGTTCACCGTTTCGCAGTAGAAAAGGAACTTAGTAAGCAACGCAAATGGCTTGAGGGGGTTCTGCCAAAGTATCTTTCCTCCTTCGCAAGCGGCGACGAAGTCGATCCCGCACGAGTAGATCCCGTGCTCCTTGAAGTGAAAACAGAAGAAGATCGAATCCTCTTCCGCATAGCTAAACTACTCTGGTCAATTCCCGTTTCCAAGGGATTTGGCCGCCGGATGCAATTTTTGGTAAAGGACCGCGCAAACGGCAAACTGATAGGCATCCTCTCGTTCCAATCCCCTCCCCTCACCTTCCCAGCAAGAGACCGTCTATTTTCCTACCCCCCAGGACGCAAGGTTGAACTGGTAAATCAAACGATGGATGTCCATATTCTGGGCGCAGTGCCTCCTTATAGCTTCCTATTGGGGGGAAAACTAGTTGCCCTGGCTGCCGCCTCAAACGAGGTTCGAATGGCCTATACGCGCAAATACACTGGTCGCTTAACACAGATGGATGGGAAACTCTTGCCCCCCCATTTAGTGGCCTTAACCACCACAAGCGCATTTGGGCGCAGCAGCCTATATAATCGCTTGCGCTACCGCAAACTGCTGATTGCTGAGCCCATCGGTTATACCGAGGGTTACGGCACCTTTCACCTAGAGCTTTTTTACCCCATTTTTCGCAGCATCTTGGAAGGACAGGGTATATCCACAAGGGGTGGCTTTGGGACTGGACCGCGGAGGAAATGGCAAACAATGGTCCGTGCCCTTGAAAGATTAGGCTTGCCAAAGGATTTCCTCCGTCATGGCGTTAAAAGAGAAGTGTATTTGTTCCGACTTATTGACAACCTAGACGCATATATGGAAGGCCGCGATTTGGAACCGGTGTACCGGGACCTACCATTTTCTGAACTTGCCAAATGGTGGCGGGAGCGTTGGCTAATACCAAGGGCAAAGCGCACTGATTCTTGGAAATGTTGGACTAACACTAAAATAGCCGATACTCTCTTGCAAGCTTTCACAACCCAAAATTTGTGATATAATGTTATAAGAGCGCTATGGGAGAAACACCCAACTCCCCCTTTGGAGAGTTGCCCGTTGCCTTAGTTAATGACGTCCTCAAACGCACAGAGGATCTAAGCCAGAAGCTGCTTGCCAACTTTCAAGAAGCGCACACTCGCCGCCCGGCATGGCGGGAAAACCTGGAACAGGCCGGTTTGCTCAGCCGGGACGCCACGCTTCCATACCCGCCCATCCCGACGAGTTGTGGTGTAGATGGTTCTTACGCTGTGGAGCGACTGTTAGCCAACGATTTGGTCGCCGCAGCAGCTGTCGCAGTGGAGGGCTTAACGCCCCCCACAGAAACGCGCCATTGGCCAGAACCTCGGCACGATGTTTGGGTCGAAACCGAACCCCACGAAGCTGAAACCGGCACCATTTTACGCGCTTTGATGATCGGTATGGAGTTAATTCTGGCCTCGCAAGCGCCCCACGAGGTTGTCTTGTTGGACGGTTCTCTTACCACCCCTCTGATTTACTTTAACCAGGCGCTGAACAAGAGCTCCGCTGTTCCGCAATTGAAAACCACGACCTATTTTCTTGAGAAAATACTCGATTATTTACAAGCGTACCTAACAATACTGGCTGCTACTCGAAACGATCGCTGTTGGCTGGCAATTCCTAAGTACACAACGAGGCGTGAAATCGGCCAACAGATGGGATGGCCTGAAATGTACGATGACCGTGCTCTCCTGACCTTTCTGTTGGAGCCGGGTGAATACACCCGGCCCATGGCCTTGCAGCAGCCAGCTGAACCCTGGCACTTGAATCTGGAACCATTGAAGGCTGCTGGGAAGGAAAAAGCTGATCGAATGGTCAAGCAAATCATTTCGCTATTAGGCGAAATTCGGGTTGTTTATTACCGGCCCTTTTCGTGGCTTCCAGCCCTTCGGATAGAAATGAGCCGGGCAGTAGCCGAAAACCCAGCACGCTTAGCCACGGCCCTGCATGGCATTCGCCATCAGTGCGGCGCGCCCGCAGTAATGGAGCCCTATCCGCTCTATATGGCGGATCGAATGGTTAAGCACTTATCTAGGGCTATTCCTACCTTTCGACAGGTAACCAGTCAGCAGATTGCCGAGACCTACCATGGAAACATAGACGAGATTTTTCTAGGCCTCCATGGCTATCGCACAGAATCGGGAGCGTAAGCCTATGTCGACGAAGCTCGATCAATTAATAGACAAAACCGAGCGGATAGGTGTAATCGGATCTCCATCCTCCACCAGCGAAATAGCGCTGGATATTTTGGCCAGTGCTGTCAACAAAAAACTTGTGGGCGAGCTTGCTCTGTTCCGGTATAACCAGGATGGCCTTTCCCATTATGCACTGGGACAGATCACCGAGGTGCAATTACGCAACGTCTGGCATGAAGACCCCACAATGCGGAGCCTGATCCGTCAGCGCGGGCGGGTGGATGCCGTCAGCGAGCGCCAGGATACCCATCTGGGAGAGATGACCATCAGCGCCGTCTTCTCCGCCAGTTCTAATGGCTATCGCCCTAGCATCCTAGGCACTGTCCCAGCCACAGGTACGCCCATTCATCTTGTCGATGACGTCGTCCTGTCCGAGCTCCTCTCTCCCTACCGTGATCAGTTGTTCTACTTGGGGCGTGTCTATGGCTCAACGCCCCTTCTGCCCCTTTGGTTCAAGCATTTCGACACTGGCCCTCAGGGCGCCGGTGAGGCTTATCACCTGGGCATCTTCGGCAAAACGGGTTCCGGGAAATCTGTTCTGGCCAAGATGATCCTGCTGGCCTATGCCCGTTACCCTAACATGGCTATCTTAGTTATCGATCCTCAGGGGGAGTTTGCCAAGGGGGCCAGGGGAGAAGTGGTACCCGGCGAATTTCACTTGCCGATAAAGCATGTTGTCAATAAGTTAGGCAAACCTATCCAAACGTATGGTGTAAAGGATTTGGTATTAGACCGCTGGGGCTTGTTTGAACAGGTACTGTTGGAATCCGGATTCTTCCAGAGAGTTGGTGTTAAAGCAACTGACAATCAGCGTCAGGCTGCAGGGGTTATAAGCGAACAACTGCAGAAAGACGGTGTGCGTCTCGTTGATTTGCATAAAAAAGAAAACTTCAAGAAGGTCTGGAGGTATTTGCAGGAAGAGCGTATTCAGGTGCAATTCTATGGCTCGAGAGAGGCCAGGGAGCGGGTGCGTCAGCAGCTAGAGGCTACCAGTGAAAACGACCTATATCGAACAGTCTGGCTCCCCGTTACGCAATTGTTCCGCGAGGATCGACCAGGAGCCCAAAAGGTGGAGCAGCTGCTTACCCGCCTGTTCATCCCTGAACAAGGTCAACGGCCTCTTGTTGTAATCGATTTGTCGATAGAACAAGCAGCTGAAATCCCGGACCGTTTGGATAGGCCCCCTCTGTTTAGCGGAGAGCAATCCCAACCCCAAAGTATCCCCTTGTTCTGGAATGATACGATTCAAGCACTGGTGATCAAGCGATTGCTTGAAGGCATTCGCACAGCAGCAGAATATTCCTACAAACAGAACCGCAGCCTCAACACGCTCGTGCTAATTGATGAAGCACACCGTCTTGCGCCTCGCGAGGAGCCTGAGAGCGAGGAGAAGAAGGCGATTCGGAGCATTCTGATTGATGCGGCGCGAACTACGCGCAAATATGGGGTTGGTTGGCTGTTCATTAGCCAAACCTTATCCAGCCTGCATCGGGAGATATTGGAGCAGTTGCGCATTTTCTTCTTTGGCTTTGGTCTAGGAATGGGCGCTGAGTTCAAGGCGTTAAGCGAGCTGGTAGGCGGTCGCAGTAAAGCGCTTGACCTCTACCAATTGTTCCGCGATCCTCACTCATCTTTTGACATTGCGAGCAGGGAGTATTCCTTCATGACTATCGGCCCAGTTTCTCCTTTGTCCTTCGCGGGAACACCTTTATTCTTCAACGCCTTTAGCACACCAGAAGAGTTCCTTCAAGTCAACAAGCTAGGTTGACATATGCCAACCAGGCACATTGCCATCCTCTCGTCACACAGTCCAAAGTTCAAAACTGGCTACAGTGGCTTAGCCGAATCCCAAACCCCGCCGTAGGGGGTATGCTCTCCCCATGAACCGCGCTCCGCTTGCACCCCTCGTTCTCGCCTTCGCCTGGGTGGTGGCCCTGGTGGCCACCTTAGGAAGCCTCTACTACTCCGAGGTGCGGCTTTTTTTGCCCTGCGAACTCTGCTGGTACCAAAGGATCTTCATGTACCCGCAGGCGGTCCTCTTGGGCCTGGCCCTTTGGCGACAGGACCTTTCCATCTGGCCCTACGCCCTCACCCTTTCCCTCATCGGAGGAAGCATCAGCACCCTGCACCTTTTGGAGCAGCGCTTCCCCGACCTCTTCACCCTGGCCTGCAAGCCCCCGGTGCCCTGCTCCGTGGAGTACATCCCCCAGTTCCCCATCCCCTTGCAGGCCCTGATCGCCTTCCTCCTCATCGCCCTCAGCATGGGGCTTTTGGCCCGAGAGGCCCGTCAAAGGGGGTAGCCGAGGCCCTCGAGGACCGCCCGCACCCGGAAGATCAGGAGGTCCTCCGGGGGGTAGACCACCTGCACCCTTTCCCAGACTCCCTTCTCCACCGGGGCCAGGGCCACCAGGGCGTGGAAGGGGTGGAGTACGTCCAGGCTAAACCGTCCCCCCGCATAGAGGAGGAGGTCCACCTTCAAGGAAAGGGCCCGGGCCTCCTCCGGCCTTAGGGCCACGTGCCCCCGGGCCCGCTCCGGCAGGCGGGCCAAAAAGCTATCCCCTTCGGCGAAGCTTGAGGCCACCACGGAAACCTGGGCCAGGGGCCTGAGGAAAGGGGCCAGGGAGGGCCTCAAAGGCCCAAGCCATAGCCCCCTGGCCCCGGGAAAGTGGGCGGAGAGAAACCGCTCCAGGGCCACCCCTTCCGTGTACTGCCCCATCAGCCCCCCCACCCGGGGGACCACCAGGTCCAAAAGCCCTGCCTCCAGGGCCTCCGCCTCCAGGGAAAGGCTTGAGGCCAGGTCCTTGGGAGGCGGCAGGGCCTCCGCCAGCACCGCCCCGGCCAGGCCCAAAGGGGCCAGGCAGGGGAAGAGGGCAAAGGGATCCTGGGCCTCCACGGGATAGGGGAAAAGGGGAAGCCTGGCCGTGGCCACCTCGGCCACCAGGCGGTCAAACAGGGGAGAAGGCACCCGGTGGAGAAAGGCCAGGGGGCGGACTTTCTGATACTCCGGGCGCATGGCCTCACCCCACAGGCCTCAGGTCGGCGTACTTGAGGGAAAGCCGCTTCAAGCCCACCCCCTCGAAGTGCACCGTCACCTCGTCCCCCATGGCCGCCACCACCGTGCCCTGGCCGAAACGGGGGTGGATCACCTTCTCCCCACCCCGATAGGCCCCGGGCTTGGGCTTGGAGGCCCGGGCTTCACCGGGGGCAGGGGAGGGGGAAACCTTGGCCGAGGCCCGGTAGGGGTCGTACTCCGCGTAAAGCCCTCCCTCCACCTCCTCCAGGAAACGGCTTGGCCGGGTAGCCTCCGTGCGCCCGTAGACCTCCCGCTCCTCGGCGTAGGAAAGGTAAAGCCTTTCCTGGGCCCGGGTCACCCCCACGTAGAAGAGGCGGCGCTCCTCCTCGAGGCCCTCCAGGGTGCTCAGGGAGGAGCGGTGGGGCAAAAGCCCTTCCTCCACCCCCACCACGAAGACCACGGGAAACTCCAGCCCCTTGGCGTTGTGCAGGGTCATGAGGGCCACCTTGCCCGCGGGCTCCCCCGGCTCCTCCGCCCGGGCGGTGAGGGCCACCTTGTCCAGAAACTCCATAAGACCCTCCGCCTCCTTGGCCGCCCGGAGAAGTTCCTCCACGTTCTCCAGGCGGTCCTCGTAATCCTCAGGGTAAGCCTCCCGCAGGTAAGCGGGGTAGTCCGTGGCCTCGAGGAGGTGGCGGAAAAATCCCTCCGCCGGTCCAAAGGCCAGTTCCTGGAGCTCCTCCATCAGGGCCAGGAAGTGGCGCAAGGGAGCAGGGCGGGGCAGAACCTCTGCCGCCACCCTGAGGGCCTCGAAGAGGGGAAGCCCCTTCTCCCTGGCGAGGGCCTCCACCTTCTCCACCGTAGCGGGGCCGATGCCCCGGGGAGGGGTGTTCAGCACCCGCTTCAGGCTCACCCCATCCAGGGGGTTCAGGCTCAGGCGGGCGTAGGCCAGAAGGTCCTTCACCTCCGCCCGTTCAAAGAACCCCACCCCCCCCACCACCCGGGCTGGAACCCCCCGGGAGGCCAGGGCCTGCTCCAGGAGGCGGCTTTGGGCGTTGGTGCGGTAGAGGACCGCCACCCGGTCGAAGGGAGGCCCCAGCCGCAGGATCTCTTCGGCCACGAAGCGGGCCTCGTCCCGGGCATCCCGGGCCCGGTAGAGGCGCACAGGCTCCCCCCCGGGCTTCACGGGCCTCAAGGTCTTCTCCAGGCGCAGGGCATTGTTTACGATGAGGGCGTTGGCGAAACGCAGGATGGCCTCGGTGGAGCGGTAGTTCTCCTCGAGGCGGTACACTTTGGCCCCGGGGAAGTCCCGGGTGAACTCCAGGATGTTCTTGATGTCGGCGGCGCGGAAGGAGTAGATGCCCTGGTCCGGGTCCCCCACGGCCATGAGGTTGGCCTCCTCCCCCGCCAGGAGCCGGGTGAAGCGGTACTGCACGGGATTGGTGTCCTGGTACTCGTCCACGTGGATGAAGCGGGCCCGCCTCCTGACCCGCTTCAAGACCTCCTGGTCCTCCTTAAGAAGGCGCAGGGCATAAAGGAGGATGTCCCCAAAGTCCAAGGCTCCCTGGGCCCTAAGGGCTTCCTCGTAGCGCTTCAGCACGTCCAGAAGCCTCCCCCGGCTGAGCCCGGCGTAGTAGTCGGGAAGCTCCGAAAGCAGGGACTCGGGGGCCTCCCCCCGGTTCTTGGCGCGGTCCAGAAGGGCCTTGAGGGGCCCGGGCCTGGCGGCAAGGCCGAGCTCCTTCAACACCTCCTTGATGAGGGCAGTCTGGTCGTCCTCGTCGTAGACCACGAACCCCGGCTTCAACCCCACCCTTTCCCCATAGACCCTCAGGATCCGCAAGGCGGCGGAGTGGAAAGTGGAAACCCAAAGCTCCCCCGCACCCTTCACCATGCGCTTAAGGCGCTCCCGCATCTCGAGGGCGGCCTTGTTGGTGAAGGTGACCGCCAGGATCTCCGAGGGGAAGACACCCCTCTTGGCGATGAGGTAGGCCACCCGGTGGACCACGGTGCGGGTCTTGCCGCTTCCCGCCCCCGCCACCACCAGGGCCGGTCCCTCAAAGTGCAAGACCGCCTGGCGCTGGGCTTCGTTCAGGGAGCGAAGGAGCTCGTCTCCAGGATGGCTGCTTTGGGGCCCCTGCATCCCCGAGGAACCACGCTGACCCTCTAGCTCCACGGGGGAGAGTGTACCACGGGGTAGACTTTAAGGCATGGAGCTCTACTCCACCCAAGACGGCTTCCTAGGAGAGATCGCCAAGGGGTTCACCTTCGCCCACCAGGCCCGGGTGGCAGCGGGGTTTGGAGCCAGGCTCGAGGCGGAAGGGATCCGCCGGGTGGTGGTGGCCCACGACACCCGCTTCCTGGCCAAGGAAATGGCGGAGGAAGCGGCGGGGATCCTGGGGGGAATGGGCCTGGAAACCTTCCTCCTGAAAGGCCCTTCCCCTTTGCCCCTTTTCGGCTTTGCCCTAAAGGAACTGGAAGCAGCCGGGTTTTACCTCACCGCCAGCCGCAAGCCCGCCCGCTTCCAGGGGGTGAAGCTCCGCCTGGGCCCCGGGAAACCCCTTTCCCCGGAAGGGATGGCCCTTCCCCAGGAGGCCCCGCAGAAGCGGGGAAGCTTCCAGGTCCTGGACCGGAAGAAGGCCTACCTGGAGCACCTGGCCCAAAACGCCGGCCAGGGAGCCCAGGGAAAAAAGGGGGTGGTTTACCTGGACACCCTGGGAGGAGCAGGGGGAGGGGTGCTGCCCGGGGTCTTCAAGCTCCTGGGCCTCGAGGCGGAACTTAGGGAACTCCACCCCCTTCCCCACCCCCTCTTCTACGGGGTGGACCCCGACCCCAAGCCGGAAAACCTCCCCACCCTCCTCGTCCTCATGAAGGCGGTGGAACCCCCGGCGGTGGGCTTTGCCCTGGATGGGGATGCGGACCGCCTTACCGTGGTCCTGCCCGGCGGGGAGCTGGTTTCCCAGGAGGAAGCCCTGGAAAAACTTAGACAAGCCCTGGGAGGAAGGGAGGTCCGGGCGGATGGCGAGGGAGGCTACCTCTTCTCCTGGCACCTCCCGGAAAAGGATCCTTTCCTGGCCGCCCTTCTCCTCCTGCAGGTCCTCCTATGAAGGAGCTTCTTCCCGGTCTTTACCTCCTTCCCGTGCCCATCCCCTACCCCCTGAAGACGGTAAACCTCTACCTTTTTAGGGGCAACGGGGAGGTGGCCCTCCTGGACACCGCCCTGGGCACCAAGACGGCCCGGGGAACCCTGGAGCTCAGCCTGGCGGAGCTCGGCCTTTGCTTTACCGACATCAAGACCATCCTCCTCACCCACCACCACCCGGACCACTACGGCCTGGCGGGCTTTTTTGAAGGGCTTGGGGCCCGGGTATGGCTGCACGAGGAGGAGGTAGGGCGGGGCCACCTCTTCTGGCTTCAACCCGAAGCCTTTGAGGAGGCCAGCTGGCGGCTTTTCCTGGACCACGGCACCCCGGAGGAAGCCCTTATGGGCATCCGGGAAACCATGGCCAAAACCCGGGAGCGGGTCCACCCTCCCCAAAACCCCACGCCCCTGAAGGACGGGGAGGTGCTGGAGGTGGCCGGCAAGAAGCTCCGGGTCATCTGGACTCCAGGCCACGCCGATGGGCACGCGGCCTTCTTCCTGGAGGAGGAAGGAATCCTCCTGGTAGGGGACGCCCTCTTGGAACGGGTATCCCCCAACGTGGGCCTTTGGGCCTACACCCGGGAGAACCCCCTAAAGGACTTTCTGGCGTCCTTAGAGCGCCTTATGGAGCTTCCAGCCAAGGTGGCGTATGCGGGGCATTTTGGCCCCATCCTCGAGGTGAAGAAGCGGGCCCAAGAGCTCATCGCCCACCACCAGGAGCGCCTGGAGGCCCTGCTCGGCTTTCTTCAAGCCCCCATGACCGCCTGGGAGCTTTCCCTAAGGCTTTTCCCCCAGGAGCTGGACGCTCCCGGCAGGCGCTTCGCCTTTGCGGAAACCCTGGCCCACCTGGAGTACCTGCGCCTCGAGGGGCACGTAAAGCGGGAAGGCCCCCCCTACCGGTACTTCCGGGCTTAGAGCCCTTGCCCTAAGCCGCAGGTGGGGGTAAACTTTGACCCGGTTCAAGGAGGTGCCATGCATCCCTGGTACACCCACTACGATCCCGGGGTCCCCAAGGAGGCCCCCAGGCCCTGGCTGCTCACCGACCTTCTAAGGGAAAACGCCCGCCGCTATGCCCACAAGGTGGCCCTGGAGTTCCTGGGGCGAAGTCTTAGCTACCAAAGCCTGTGGCAGCAGGTGGAGGCCTTCGCCAAAGGCCTTCAGGAGGCTGGCCTGAAACCCGGGGACCGGGTGGCCATCATGCTCCCTAACTCCCCCCAGTTCGTCATCGCCTTCTACGGCACCCTTCTGGCGGGGGGCGTGGCGGTGAACACCAACCCCATGTACACCCCACGGGAACTCGGGCACCAGCTCAGGGACTCGGGGGCCAGGGTCCTGGTCATCCTGGACCTTCTTCTTCCCCGCTACCAGGAGGTGAAGGCAGAGACCCCGGTGGAGGTCCTGGTGCGCACAGGCATTCAGGACTACCTGCCCTTCCCCAAGAATCTCCTCTACCCCTTGATGCTCAAGCGGAAAGGCCAAGCCCCGAGGAGCCTCGAGGGCACCCCCTGGCGTGCCTTCCTCAAGCCGGGTAATCCCCAGCCCGTCCCTTTAGACCTGGACGACCTCGCCCTTTTGCAGTACACGGGAGGGACCACGGGTGTGGCCAAGGGGGCCATGCTCACCCACCGGAATCTCTCCAGCAACGCCCTCCAGGTCCGCTCCTGGATCCCCGATTTCCAGGAGGGGGAGGAGGTGGTGCTGGGGGCCATTCCCTTCTTTCACGTCTACGGCATGACCGTGGCCATGAACCTGGCCCTCTTGGGAGCGGCCAAGCTGGTCCTTCTCCCCCGGCCGGAGATCAAGCCCATTGTGGAGGCCATTGAAAAGCACCGGGTGACCCTTTTCCCCGGGGTGCCCACCCTCTACGTGGCTTTCAACAACTTCCCGGGAATCGAGAAACGGAACCTAAGGAGCATACGGGCTTGCATCTCGGGCTCCGCTCCCTTACCCCTGGAGGTGGCCGACCGCTTTGAACGGCTCACGGGGGCCAAGCTGGTGGAGGGCTACGGCCTCACCGAGGCAAGCCCCGTGACCCACTGCAACCCCCTCCATGGCGTCCGCAAGCTGGGGAGCGTGGGCCTACCCTTCCCCGGGGTGGAGGCCAAGGTGGTGGACGAGGAGGGCAAGGAAGTCCCCATGGGAGAGGTGGGCGAACTCGTCGTCAAAGGCCCCAACATCATGAAGGGCTACTGGAACCGCCCCGAGGAAACCCAAAAGGCCCTCCAGGACGGCTGGCTCTTCACCGGGGACATGGCCCGTATGGACCAGGACGGCTACTTCTACATCGTGGACCGCAAAAAGGACATGATCATCGCCGGCGGCTACAACATCTACCCCCGCGAGGTGGAAGAGGTCCTCTACCAGCACGAAGCCGTCCAGGAAGCCGCCGTGGTGGGCGTACCCGACCCCTACCGCGGGGAAACCGTGGCCGCCTTCCTCGTCCTCAAGGAAGGGTATAAGGGCAAGGTCACGGAAAAGGACATCGAAGCCTTCTGCCGGCAAAACCTCGCCGCCTACAAGGTTCCCCGCATCATCCAGTTCCGGGACAGCCTGCCCAAAACCAGCGTGGGGAAGATCCTCAAGCGCGAGCTGACCAAGGAGATAGCGGCCAAGCGCTAGCCCCAGGGAAGCAGGCCAAGGAAAGCCCTTTGCGTCCAACCCGGACCGGGGGCATCCTGTCCCTTCACAACGTCATGCTCAAGATATATGATGGTGGATGAAGGAAAGGAGGGGTAGGTATGAGCGCCACGGGCCTCGAGGTCTTTGACACCACCATCTACAAGACCCACAGCTGGTTGAAGGAGATCATGGAAACCCTGGGCATAGAGGACCGCCACCGGGCGTACATGGCCCTGCGGGCCGTGCTCCATGCCTTAAGGGATCGCCTCACCGTGGAGGAAACCGCCCAGCTGGCCGCCGAGCTTCCCATGCTGATCCGGGGCCTCTTCTACGAGGGCTGGGACCCCACGGGCAAGCCCCTTAAGGAGCGGCACAAGGAAGCCTTCCTGGCCCACGTGGCCCGGGAGCTCAAAACGCCTTCGGGACCCGCCCTGGACCCCGAGGCCGCCACCCGGGCGGTGTTCAAGGTGCTTTCCCAAAAGGTTTCCCAAGGGGAGATCCGGGATGTGCTGAACCTGCTTCCCAAGGAGATCCGCGCGCTCTGGCCCCAGGGCTGACCAGGTTGGGAGCCTCAGTCCAGCACGAAGCGGTCCTCGCTCTCGTGAAGGCGCACCCGGTGGACGATGCGCTGGTCCTGGCCCCCGTTCCCCTCGGTCATGGCCACCACGCTCACGTAGGGCCTTAAGGGGCTACGGAGCACCTTCTTGGTGAGGGTTTCCTCCACCTGGAAGATGCCAGCGGAGTTGTTCATGGTCACCTGGATCTCCACGGGCACCTTCTCCCCTTTGAGGATGCGCACCTCGTCCACCGCCAGGGCGCTGATCGAGTGGATGTCGATGCTCCCCAGGGCGAAGGCCTTCCGCCCCCGGCCCTTGGTGATGTCGGTGCCGTCGGCCACGGCGGTGACCCCTGCCTCAATGGTTAAGGGCTCCGGGGAGAGGTCATGGCTATAGATGCCGTGAAGGATGAGGGCCCTAAGGGCGGTGCGTTGCTCGGGGTCAGGGTAGATCTTCTCCAGGATCCGGTTCAGGATGGGCAGGGACAGGGTGACGCCAAAGGCCTCGTGATGGTCCCGGTGCACCTGGTTGCCCAAGTCGTGGAGCATGGTGGCAAGGAGGACCACCACGTAGGCATCCTCCAGCTCCCCGGCCCCTGACTCCACCGTGTCCAGGCGCACCCCTGCCTCGGCCAAGAGGGCCAGGATGGCCACGCTGGCCGCCCCGGTGAGGAGGGCGTGGACCCGGCCGTGGTCGTTGTAGCCCAGCTTGCGCATGGTGATGTAGTTGGCCATATTCCACCCAGCCCTGGCCTCGGGGTCTTGGATGAGGAGCTCGTAGGCCTTAAGGGCCTTGGGAAAGGCCTTTAGACGCTCGCGAATGGACTGGTCGGCCTCGGCGTACAGCTTGGCCTTGGGGCTGGCAACGTGGACGATGCGCTCTCCCGTCATGGGCAACTCCACATTACACCACACTCCGGACGGCCATACCTCCCCAACACCCTCATGCGCCCAAAAGAAGCCAGAGGGTGAAGCCACAGCCCTTCCCCAAGGGAAAGGGCTTACCCTTACTCTCCCTTGAAGTTAGGTGCCCGCTTTTCCAGGAAGGCCCGCACCCCCTCCTTCATGTCCTCCGTGGCGGAGGCATAGCCGAAAAGGTCGGCCTCGATCTCCAGGGCCTCCGCCAGGTCCAGCCCCTCGCCCCGCACCACGCTTTCCTTGGCCAGGGCCAGGGCGATGGGCGCATTTTTCATGATCTTCTGGGCCAGCTTCTTGGCCTCCTCCAGGGCATCCTCCCCCACCCGGTTCACCAGGCCCAGGCTTAAGGCCTCCTCGGCGGACACATGCCGCCCGGTGAAGATGAGGTCCAAGGCCCGGCCCCGCCCGATGAGGCGGGGAAGCCTCTGGGTGCCGCCAAAGCCCGGGATCAAGCCCAGCCCCACCTCGGGCAGGCCCAGCTTGGCCTCCCTGGAGGCCACCCTCAGGTCGCAGGCCAGGGCCAGCTCCAGCCCTCCTCCCAGGGCATACCCGTTGATGGCGGCGATGGTGGGGAGGGGCAAGGCGGCGATCTCGGCGAAGACCTGCTGCCCCAAAAGGGCATACTCCCGGGCCATGAAGGGATCCTTCAGGGCGACGATCTCCTTGAGATCCGCCCCGGCGGCGAAGGCCTTGCCCTCCCCGGTGAAGATGGCCACCCGGACCTCGGGATCCTGATGGATGACCTCGGCCACCTCGGCCAGCTCCCTGAGGAGGTCCTGGGAAAGGGCGTTTAAGGCCTCAGGACGCCTTAAGGTAACCAGGGCGATGCCCTCCTCCACCTCGTAGGAGAGGTGCTCAAACTCGGGGATCTCCAGGATGAACTCGTGCTCGTGTTCGTGCTCGTGGGCCATGCTACACCTCCAAAAGGGCCTCGAGGGCCACCTCCACCATCCGCCTTACGCCTTCTTGCAAAACCTCAGGCGGAGCCAGCTCCGGGTCGCCGATGCGGTTGGAAACCGTGAGGATGGCCCCCGCCCGAACCTTCCGCATCTTACCCAGGAGGAAGAGGGCGCTGGCCTCCATCTCAAAGGCCAGCAGGCCAAACTGGGCCCAGGCCTTCGCTCCCCCGGGGGTGGTGGCGTAGAAGGCATCCTCGGTGGCCACCAGGCCCACATGGTGCGGGTAGCCTCTTTGCTCCGCCTGCTTCCAGAGGGCACGGAAGAGCTCGGCGTCGGGCACGGGAGCATAGGGACGGCCTTCCAGGTACTGCCGGGTGGCCCCGTCCAGGGGCACCGCCCCCTGGACGATCACCAGGTCCCCGGGGGAAAGGCCCTCGTCCACCGCCCCACAGGTGCCCACCCGGAGAAGCACCCTGGCCCCCAGGCTCACCAGCTCCTCCGCCACGATGCTGGCCGAAGGAGCCCCCATGCCCGTGGTCTGTACGGAAACCGGCACCCCCCGGTACCGGCCGGTGAAGCCCAGAAGGCCTCGGTAGGAGGTGTAGAGCCTGGGTTCCTCGAGGAAGGTGGTGGCGATCCACTCCGCCCGGCCCGGATCCCCGGGCAGGAGCACCCTCTCCGCCACCTCTCCCTTCCTGCCCCGCACGTGGATGGGACTCATACCGCCCCATTTTAAAGCCGCAAGGTGGGAAGCCCTTCCACCAAGGCCTCGTCGTGGGTGGAGAAAAGAAGGGCCGCCCCCACCTCCTTGGCCAACTCCCGCATGAGCCTGAGCACCTCCCTGGCCTGGGTGCGGTCCAGGCTGGCCGTGGGCTCATCGGCCAAAAGAAGCCTGGGGCGAAGGTACAGGGCCCGGGCCACCGCCACCCGCTGCCGCTCCCCACCCGAAAGCCTCTGGGGCAGGAAGTCCGCCCTTTCCCTGAGGCCCAGCCGGGCAAGGAGCCCAAGGGCAAAGGCCCGGTCCACCCGACCCGCCAGGTAGCCGGGGGCCAGGACGTTTTCCAAGGCGGTGAGCTCGGGGAAAAGAAAGTGGTGCTGGAAGACAAGACCCATAAAGCGAAGCCGCCTCCTGGCCAAAACCCCCTCGGGAAGGCCCCGGATGGGGGTTCCCTCCCAGTACACCTCGCCCTCCTGCAAGGAGAGAAGGCCCGCCAGGAGGTGGAGGAGGGTGGTCTTGCCGCTTCCCGAGGGCCCCAGGATGGCCAGGGCCTCCCCGGGGCAGAGCCTTAAGGAAACCCCCCGGAAAAGATAGCCGTTCCCGTAGGAGAATCGCAGGTTTATGGCCTCCAAGACCGGGTTCACCCTCTCATCCTCTAGGCAAAAGATGAAGCCTCGGTTAGAGTAAGGCCGATGCCGGCATCCCCTCTTTTCCAGGATATGGGCCCGGAGGAAACCCGTCTGGCCCGCTCCTACTTCCAGCCCCTGACCTACCCCAAGGGCAAAGCCATCTTCCACCAGGGGGATCTGGGCCAGGCCCTTTACCTGGTGGAGGAGGGCCGGGTGCGCCTCTACCGCACCCACCTGGGGGGCCAGGAGAAGATCCTGGGGTTCCTGGGGCCCGGGGAGGTCTTCGGGGAGATGAGCCTTTTGGACGGGGGGGAACGGAGCGCCAGCGCCCTGGCGGAGGAGGAAACCCTTCTTCTCGCCCTCTATCGGGAAGCCTACCTCGGGCTCATCCGCCGCCTGCCCCTCTTCGCCCACAACCTGGCCCGCATCCTGGCCCACCGCCTGCGGGAACTCAACCTGGAGCTGGACCTTCTGGCCTTTGAGGAGGCGAGAAGCCGGGTAGCCTACGCCCTCTTAAAGCTCCTTCGTCAGGGGCATGGGCCCCACTTCCAGCTCCGCCACCAGGACCTGGCCGCCCTGGCCGGGGTGAGCCGGGAAACCACCACCCGGGTCCTCCACGAGCTCAAAGACCAAGGCGTCCTGCGCCTTTCTTCAGGGGTGGTGGAGGTGGTGGACCCCAGGCTTTTGGAGGAGGTGGCCTTTGGCCTGGTTTGAAGAAACCGAGTCGGAGGGCCTTCCATGCGCTTGAAGGTGGATGTTCTCCCCGCGGAGGAGCTGGTTTACCCCGATGTGGTGTTGGTGGTGGACGTGATCCGCTCCACTACCACGGCCGTCGCCTTCCTGGAGGCGGGGGCAGAGGCCCTGTACTGGGTCCCAGACCTCGAGGCCGCCCGGGCCTTCAAGGATGCCGACGTCCTCCTGGCGGGGGAGGTGGGGGGGTTAAAGCCCCCGGGGTTTGACCTGGGGAACTCTCCCCGGGAGGCCCTCGAGGCCCCCGTGGGCGGCAAGACCGTGGTGATGAGCACCACCAACGGCACCAAGGCTGCCCACGTGGCCGCCAGGACCGCCAAGCACGTGCTCCTGGCCTCCCTCTTCAACGCCCACGCCGCAGCCCGCCTGGCCCGGGAGCTGGCCACGGAGGAGGTGGCCATTCTGGCCGCCGGCAAGGAGGGGCGGGTGGGCCTGGACGACCTCTACACCGCCGGGGTCCTGGCGGAGTACCTGGGCCTCCTGGGGGAGGTGGAGCCCGAGGATGGGGCCAGGATCGCTTTGGCGGTGAAGCGGAACTACCAAGACCCCCTGGAAGCCCTCTCCCTCTCCGCCGCCGCCACGGCCCTGAAGGGTGTGGGCCTCGAGGCCGATGTGCCCTTCTGTGCCCAGGTGGCCAAAAGCGCCGTGGTCCCCATCCTCACGGGCCGGGTGGGGGAGGCCCTGATCTTCAAAACAGCTCCCCCAGGGCTCACCAAGCGGGCCATCCCCGGAACAGGGGCAGGCTAAGGCCAGCCCCCTCCCCGCCTAGCCCCCTTGGGCCAAAAGCTCGTAGAAGCGCCTCAGGGTAGCGATGCCCTTCTCCAGGTTAATCAGGTCAAACTTCTCGTTGGGGGCGTGGAGGTTGTCGTCGGGAAGCCCCAGGCCTAGGAGGACCACGGGCGCATGAAGGGCATCCTGGAGCTCCGCCACCACCGGGATGGTCCCTCCCTCCCGGGTGTACACGGGGGGCCTGCCCCAGACCTCCTCCAGGGCCTTGGCCATGAGGCGCATGGGGGGGCTGAAGGGATCGGTGAGGACCGGCCTGCCCCCGTGGAGGCGGAGGATCTCCATGGTGTAGCCGGGTGGGCAGATCTCCCGCAGGTAGGCCTCCACCTGGCTGGCCACCTCCTCGGGGTCCTGGTCCGGCACCAGGCGCAAGGAAACCTTGAAGCCCGCCTCGGCGGGGATCACCGTCTTGGAGCCCTCCCCCTGGTACCCTCCCCAGATGCCGTTCGGGTCCAGGGTGGGCCGGGTCCAAAGCCTCTCCAGGGGGCTATAGCCCTCCTCCCCGGGCAGCACCTCCACCCCGAGCTCCCGTCTCAAGGCCTCCTCGTCCAAGGGGGGCCAGAGCCTTTTCTCCTCCTCCGAAACCGGCCGCACCCGGTCGTAAAGGCCGGGAACCAAGATCCTCCCGGTTTTCTCGTCCTTTAGCTTGGAAAGAATCCACCCCATGGCCTGGATGGGATTCGGAGCCACGCCGCCGAAACTTCCGGAGTGGAGGTCCCGCCGGGCCCCCTTCAGGCGCACCTCCAAATAGGCGAGGCCCCTCAGGCCATAGGTGAGGGTAGGGGTAAGGGGAGCGAACATGGCGCCATCGGAGATGAGGACCACGTCGGCTTGGAGCTTCTCCCGGTGCTCCCGCACGAAGGGCAGAAGGCTCGGGCTTCCGATCTCCTCCTCCCCCTCCACCAGGAACTTCACGTTCACCCGGCCGGGCAGGTCCTCGAGGGCCGCCACATGGGCCCAAAGCTGCCCCTTGTCGTCGGAGGCTCCCCGGGCGTAGACCCTTCCCTCCCGCACCGTGGGCACGAAGGGGGGGTTTTCCCAAAGCTCCAAGGGATCCGGGGGCTGGACGTCGTAGTGCCCGTAGACCAGGACCGTGGGGGCCTTGGGATCCAGGAGGCGCTCCGCGTAGAGGATGGGGTGTAGCGGGGTCTCGTGAAGCTCCGTGCGGAAACCCCGCTCCCTGAGCCTCTCTGCAAGCCAGAGGGCCGCCTTACGAACGTCTTCCTTGTGGGCCGGGTCGGTGGATACGGAGGGGATGGACAGGAACTCCAAAAGGGGCTCGAGCGCACTCACGCCCCCATGCTACTCCCTTCGGGAAGGGTCTTGCCCTCTTCCAAGAGAAGGAGCTTCAACCGGGCCACCTCGGCCTCAAAACGGGCCTGCAGGGCCTCCAGCTCCGAACGAAGCCGCATGATCTCCTCCACCCCCGCCAGGTTCACCCCAAGCTCCTGCGTCAGGCGGCGGATCTCCCGGAGCTTCTCAATGTCCCGCTCCGAGTAAAGCCGGGTCTTCCCACCCGACCGCTTCGGCTTGATCAAACCCTTCCGCTCGTAAAGCCTCAGGGTCTGCGGGTGCATCTCCAACAGCTCCGCCGCCACCGAGATCACGTACACGGGACGGTCCTTGGGGGAGGGCTTGGCCGTGGCCCCGGGAGGGGGAAGGGCCGGGCGTTCCAGCTCCTCAAAGCGGGCCCCGATCTCCTCCTTCAGCCGGGCCACCTCGGCCTCAAAACGGGCCTGCAGGGCCTCCAGCTCCGAACGAAGCCGCATGATCTCCTCCACCCCCGCCAGGTTCACCCCAAGCTCCTGCGTCAGGCGGCGGATCTCCCGGAGCTTCTCAATGTCCCGCTCCGAGTAAAGCCGGGTCTTCCCACCCGACCGCTTCGGCTTGATCAAACCCTTCCGCTCGTAAAGCCTCAGGGTCTGCGGGTGCATCTCCAACAGCTCCGCCGCCACCGAGATCACGTACACGGGACGGTCCTTGTCCATGGCCTTTAGCTCCCTCCGCTAAACCCTCCTAACCAATGCTATTATAAAGCGGGCACAAAACCTAGGCGCAAGGAAGCTTTCCTGGCCGCCTCCACCACCCGGGGAGCCAGGCGGTGGGCCTCCTCCAGGGAAAGGCGGCTGGCGGGAGCGGAGAGGGACAGGGCGGCCACCACCTCTCCCCCGGGGCCGAAGACGGGAGCGGCCACACAGCGCACCCCCAGCTCCCTCTCCTCGTTGTCCAGGGCGTAGCCCTTCCGGCGCACGGTTTCCAGCTCCCGCTTCAGGTCCTCGAGACGGGTCAGGGTAAAGGGAGTATAGGGCACCAGGGGAAGCCCCTCGGGAATGCCCCGGAAGGCAAGAAGCACCTTCCCCACCCCCGTGGCGTGCAGGGGAGCCCGGCTTCCGGGGGCGGTGAAGAGCCGGACCAATCTGGCCCCCTCCGCTTGGTCCAGATAAAGGGCCTCCCTTCCCGCCAGCACCGCCAGGTTCACGCTCTCCCCCGTTTCCGCCGCCAGGGCCTCCATCTCCGGATGCGCCGCAAGAAGCAGGTTCTGCCTGGGATAAACCTGGCCCACGGCAAAGGCCTTGGGCCCCACCCGGTAAACCCCCCTTTCCTCCTCCACGAAGCCGTGGCGGACCAAGGTCTGGAGAAGGCGGTAAAGGGTGCTCTTGGTAAGCCCCGTCCGCTCTGCCAGGGGGGAAAGCCCGGCCTCCTTAAGCTCCGCCAGGGCCTCGAGGACGCTCAGGCCCCGCTCCAAGGTCTTCACCTCCTCGGCTCCTTTCCTCCTGGGTCGTGGCATAGGCCTCAGGCTAGCACCCGCTGGGTTATTTTTCAAGTAACAAAAAATCATTTTGCTTCTTGACAAATCCCCACCCCTTCCCTTAGGCTCAAACCACCATGAAGGGCGTGGAAATCCTCAAAGACCATCCCCTCTTAGGAGAGGTGCTCACGGAAGAGGCCCTGAGGTTCGTGGTGGCCCTGCACCGGGAGTTCAACCCCGTGCGCAAGGCGCTTTTGGAGCGCAGGAAAACCCTCTGGGAAAGGTACAAGGCCGGGGAAAAGCCGGACTTTCCCGAGGAAACCGCCTTCGTGCGGGGCGGGTCCTGGCAGGTGGCGGAGGCCCCACCCGACCTTTTGGACCGCCGGGTGGAGATCACCGGCCCTGTGGACCGCAAGATGATCATCAACGCCCTGAACTCCGGGGCCAAGGTCTTCATGGCGGATTTTGAAGACGCCCTCTCCCCCACCTGGGACAACGTGATCCAGGGGCAGAAGAACCTCTATGACGCCGTCCGCCGCCAGATTGACTTTGTAAGCCCCGAGGGGAAGGAGTACAAGCTGAAGGAAAAGGTGGCCACCCTGGTGGTCCGGCCCCGGGGCTGGCACCTGGTGGAAAAGCACGTGCGGGTGGATGGGGAGCCCATTTCCGCAAGCCTCTTTGACTTTGGCCTTTACTTCTTCCACAACGCCCACGAGCTCCTAAGGCGGGGAAGCGGCCCCTACTTCTACCTGCCCAAGATGGAAAGCCACCTGGAGGCCCGGCTTTGGAACCAGGTCTTCCACTTCGCCCAGGACTACCTGGGCATCCCCCGGGGCACCATCCGAGCCACGGTGCTCATCGAAACCATCCTGGCGGCCTTCGAAATGGAGGAGATCCTCTACGAGCTTAAGGAGCACGCCGCCGGGCTCAACGCCGGCCGCTGGGACTACATCTTCAGCTGCATCAAGAAGTTCGCCACCACCGCCCCCATCTTCCCCGACCGGGCCCAGGTCACCATGACCGTGCCCTTCATGAAGGCCTACACCGAGCTTCTGGTGAAGTCCTGCCATATCCACGGGGCCCACGCCATCGGGGGCATGGCCGCCTTCATCCCCAGCCGCAAGGACCCCGAGGTGAACGAAAGGGCCTTCCAGCAGGTGCGGGCCGACAAAGAGCGGGAAGCCTCCCAGGGATTTGACGGCACCTGGGTGGCCCACCCCGATCTGGTGCCCGTGGCCCAGGAGGTCTTCGACCGGTACCTGGGGGATAAGCCCCACCAGAAGCACGTGAAGCGGGAGGACGTCCAGGTGAGGGCGGAGGACCTGCTGAACTTTGAGGTCCCGGGGGGCAAGGTAACGGAGGCGGGCCTTCGCAACAACATCTCCGTGGCCCTCCAGTACCTGAACCAGTGGCTTCTCGGCAACGGGGCCGCCGCCATCTTCAACCTCATGGAGGATGCCGCCACCGCCGAGATCAGCAGGGCGCAGCTTTGGCAATGGGTGCACCGGCAGGCCACCTTGGAGGACGGCCGCCCGGTCACCCCTGAGCTTTACCAAAGGATCAAGGAAGAGGAGCTCGCCAAGCTGGGAGGACGGGAGGTTGGCCGCTACAAGGAGGCCGAGGAGATCCTGGACAAGCTGGTCCTCTCGGAGGAGTTCATCGAGTTCCTGACCCTGGTGGCCTACGATTACCTGGACTGAGACCAAAAGGATCCGGGCTAGGAAGGGGTGGGGCAGGCCACCCACCCCTTCCGGTAAAGTGGGATAGGAGGTGGCAATGGGGTTCCTGGAAGAGCTTAGGGCCCTCTTTCCCCCGGGGAGGCTGCTGACCAGGGAGGCGGAGCTTGCCCCTTACGAGTCCGACGCCCTCACCGCCTACCGCAAGCGTCCCCTGGCCGTGGTGCTTCCCGAGCGGAAGGAGGAGGTGGTGGAAGCGGTGCGCCTTTGCTACCGCCACGGGGTGCCCTTTGTGGCCCGGGGAAGTGGCACCAGCCTCTCGGGAGGCTCCTTGCCCGTGGAGGGGGGCCTGGTCATCGCCCTCAACCGCATGAACCGCATTCTGCGCCTGGACCCCAAGGCCCGGATCGCGGTGGTGGAACCCGGGGTGGTGAACCTGGAGGTTTCCCGGCAGGCAGCCCCTTTTGGCCTCTATTACGCCCCCGATCCCTCCAGCCAGCCCATCTCCACCATTGGCGGGAACGTGGCCTTCAACTCCGGCGGGGCCCACTGCCTGAAGTACGGGATGACGGCGGGCCACGTGCTGGCCCTCGAGGTGGTCACCCCTCAAGGGGAGGTGGTGCGCCTGGGCGGGGAAGGCCTTGAGAGCGTAGGCCCCGACCTCCACGGCTTTTTCGTGGGCACCGAGGGGCTTTTGGGAGTAGCCCTGGAGATCACCCTAAGGCTTCTTCCCAAGCCCGAGGCCTACCATACCCTGCTGGCCGCCTACGGGAGCCTCGAGGCCGCCGGCAACGCCGTGAGCCAGGTGATCCGAAGCGGGCTCCTCCCCGGAGCCATGGAGATCATGGACCGCCTGGCCATAGAGGCCGCCGAGGCAGCGGTGAAGGCCGGCTACCCCCGGGTGGAGGCCCTCCTCATCGTGGAGCTGGAAGGCCCCAAGGAGGAGGTGGAGGAGGAGGCCAAACTCCTGGCCCAGGTGATTAAAGAAAGCGGGGCCTTGGAGGTGCGCATCGCCCAAAGCGAGGCGGAACGCCAGGCCATCTGGAAGGGGCGCAAGGCTGCCTTCAGCGCCGTGGGAAGGCTTTCCCCCGATTACATCGTCCAGGATGGGGTAGTGCCCCGAAGCCGCCTAGGGGAGGCCCTGAAGGAGATCGGAAGGCTTTCCCAGGAATACGGCCTTAGGGTGGCCAACGTCTTCCACGCCGGGGACGGAAACCTTCACCCCCTGGTCCTCTACGACGGCAAAAAACCCGGGGAGCTGGAGCGGGCCGAGGAGCTGGCGGGAGAAATCCTCAAGCTTTGCGTGCGCCTGGGGGGGTCCTTGACCGGGGAACACGGCATCGGGGTGGAGAAGAAGGAGTACATGCCAAAGATGTTTGCCCCGGAAGACCTCCTGGCCATGGAGCGGGTAAAGGAGGCCCTGGACCCCAAAGGCCTCGCCAACCGGGGCAAGGTGCTACCCGGCCACGGGCAAGGCCCGCATCTAGGAGAGGTGTATGCCTGAGGTCCGTGCCAACTCTCTGGAAGAAGTACAGGAAGCCGTGCGCACCTATCCCCGCCTGCGCCCCAAGGGGGGCGGGAGCAAGCCGGCCCTCTCCACCCCCAAGGACGGGGAGACCCTCCTGGATCTTTCGGGCCTCAGGGGCATCCTGGAGTATGCCCCTGAGGAGTTCGTCTTCACCGCCTATGCCGGCACACCCCTTAAGGAGATAGAGGAAACCCTACGGACCCACGGCCAGTACCTGCCCTTCCACCCACCCCTGGTGGAGCAGGGGGCCACCCTTGGGGGCACGGTGGCAGCAGGGCTTTCCGGCCCCATGCGGGAACGGTTTGGGGGCCTCAGGGACTTCATCCTGGGAGTGCGCTTCGTGGACGGGGAAGGAAGGGTGGTGCGGGGCGGAGGCAAGGTGGTGAAAAACGCCGCTGGCTTCCCTTTCCACCGCCTCATGGTGGGTTCCCTGGGCGCCTTCGGGGTCATGGTGGAGCTTTCCTTTAAGGTCTTTCCCTATCCCCGGGCCACCCGAAGCCTGAGGGTGGGCTTTGCCAAGACGGAAGAAGCCCTGGCGGCCCTCGAGGGCCTCAGGACCCTGCCCTTGGATCTCCTCGCCTTAGACCTGGTGCCTCCAGCCACCTTGGAAATCCGGCTGGGGGGCTTTCCCGAGAGCCTGGAAAAACGAATCCAGCGGCTCCAAGACCTTCTGCAAAGGGAAGGGGAGGTGCTCCGGGAGGACGAGGCCCATTGGGAAGGGGTAAGGAACCTGGCCTTCCTGAAGGAAAGCCCCATCTGGGTAAAGGTGCCTTCCCGTCCGGACCTCATCCCCATACTGGAAGGCCTTCCCTTAGGACCCAGGCGCTACCTGGCTGGGGGAGAGCTTCTCTATGCGGGCCTAGACCCCGAAGGACTCCAGGCCCTTAGGGAAAGGGCCATCCCCCACCTGGTGTTGAGAGGCAAGGCGGATCAACCCCTTTACCCTCCTCCACCGGAAGCCTTTTTCGCCCCCATCAAAAGGGCCCTGGACCCCAGGAGCCGTTTTCCCTTAGGGTGAGAGCATGCAGCACCGCATACCCGTGGAAACCCTGGGCAAGGAAGGGGAGGTGATGGCCCACGCCATCGAGGCCTGCGTCCATTGCGGCTTCTGCCTTCCCACCTGCCCCACCTACCTGGTCCTGCAGGAGGAGATGGACTCCCCCCGGGGTCGGATCTTCCTGATGAAGGAGGTCCTCGAGGGGAACCTCTCCCTGGAGGAAGCCCTTCCCTATCTGGATCGTTGCCTGGCCTGCCAAGCCTGCGTTACCGCCTGCCCAAGCGGCGTCCCCTACGGCGAGCTCATCGCCACCTTCCGCCTCCACACCGAGAGCAAGCGCCACCGCTACCCCCTGGAACAGGTCTATCGCCAGTCCCTCCTCCGCATCCTCCCCTACCCTGAGCGCTTTCGGCCCCTGGCCGAGCTGGGAAGCCGGCTAAAACCCCTCCTGAAGCCCCTTCCCCTGCCCAAGGCCCTTAAGGCTCCCATCGCCCTGCTCCCGGACCGCCTACCGGACAGGGAATCCTACCAGGAGGTCTACCCCGCCAAGAGCCAAAGGCGGGCCAGGGTGGGCATCCTCCTGGGTTGCGCCCAGCAGGTCCTGAGGCCCTCCATCAACCGGGCCACCATCCGGGTCCTCCAGGAAAACGGGGTGGAGGTGATAGCCGCCAAGGAACAGGTCTGCTGCGGGGCCCTAAACCTCCACGCCGGGGACAAGGAGGGAGCCAGGGCCTTGGCCCGCACCAACCTGAGGGTTTTCCGGGAGGTGGACTACGTGGTTACCAACGCCGCCGGTTGCGGCTCGGGGATGAGGGAATACCCTCTTCTCTTCCTGGGGGAACCCGAGGAGGAGGCGGCCAGGGCCTTGGCCGCCAAGGTGAAGGACCTCACCGTCATCCTGGACGAGCTGGGCTTCATCCCCCCTCCCCCGCCCCCAAGGCCCCTCAGGGTGGCCTACCACGACGCCTGCCACCTGGCCCACGCCCAGGGGGTGCGGGAAGCCCCAAGGAGGATCCTCAAGGCCTCTGGGGTGGAGGTGCTGGAGCCCAAGGAGTGGGAGATCTGCTGCGGCAGCGCCGGCACCTATAACCTCTTCCAGCCCGAGATCGCCGAGGTTTTGGGCAGGAGAAAGGCGGAAAACCTTCAGGCCACCCAGCCCGAACTGGTGGTCACGGGCAACATCGGCTGCCTCACCCAGATCCAGGCCTATTTGGACAAGGGCATCCCCATCCTGCACACGGCGGAGCTTCTGGAAATGCTCTATATAGGCCGGCATCCCGGGGAGACGGACGGCGGAGGGGATGCCCTATAATCAGAGCATGGCCTTCACCATACGCGATAAGGATGTGGAACGCCTGGTGGAGGAGGTGGCCCGCCTCACCGGGGAGAGCAAGGCGGAAGCGGTGCGGAAAGCCTTGGAGATGCGCCTTGCTGAGCTAAAACCCAGGCAAGACCTTCAAAACCTTTTGCGCACCCTCGAGGACAGAATCTGGTCCAAGATACCGCCGGAATACCTTGATAAGCCCCTTTCCCAAGAGGAAACGGAAAGGCTTCTGGGGTATGGGCCCAAGGGGTTCTAGATGGTCCTGGACACCTCGGCGGTCTTGGCGATCCTCCTTCGCGAGCCCGGTTATGAGACCTTGTTGCAGCGGATCGTCCGCGGAGGGCCTCCAAAGATAGGGGCGCCTACCCTTGCGGAAGCTGGGATAGTGGTGGTAGCAAGGTTGGGGTTCAGCTATCTCCATCTGCTTTACGAACTCCTGGAGGCGCTTGGAGCCGAGGTGATCCCCTTTACCGAGAAGCACGCTCGGGAAGCCATCCGTGCCTATAAAGAGTTCGGCCGCGCCCAACACCCTGCGGGACTAAACTTCGGGGATTGCTTAAGCTATGCCACAGCCCGTGTGGAGGGAATGCCTCTGCTCTATAAAGGGGATGACTTTGCCCAGACGGATTTAGGCCAAAAGTGAAATCGCTCCTTTTAGCCACCTTCCGCCAGGCCCTCGAGGAAGCCCACCCCTACCGCCTCACCCTTAGGGCCCTTCCCAAGGCCAGGCCCCACCTGATCCTAGCGGTGGGCAAGGGAGCCTCCTGGATGCTAAAGGCAGCCTTGGATCGCTACGGGGAGGTACCCTACCACCTCACCCTGCCCAAGGGGCAGGATGCCCTGGGGCTACGAGCGGTCTTCGCCGGCCATCCCTTGCCCGATGGGGAAAGCCTAAGGGCGGCCCAGGAGGTCCTGGAACTCCTCAAGGGGCTTTCCCCCAAGGCGCGGGTTTTAGCCCTGGTTTCGGGCGGGGGAAGCGCCCTTTGGTGCCTGCCCCTGGGGATCTCCCTGGAGGCGAAGCGGGCCCTCACGGAGGCCCTCCTGAAAAGCGGGGCCAGCATTAGGGAAATCAACGCCGTGCGCAAGCATCTCTCCCAGGTGAAGGGGGGAAGGCTTCTAAAGGCCACCCAAGCCCGGCTTCATGTGCTTCTCCTCTCCGACGTGCCAGGGGATGACCCCGGGGTTATTGCCTCGGGACCCTTCCATCCCGATTCCAGCACCTACCTCGAGGCCCTGGCCGTCCTGGACCGGTATGGCCTGGCCTTTCCCGAAGCCAGGCAGGTGTTGGAAAAAGGACTAAGAGGCCGGTTCCCCGAAACCCTGAAGCCCCAAGACCCCGCCCTAAAACAGCTTTCCTACCGGATCGTCGGGCGCAACCTGGACCTCCTAAAGGCCGCCCAAGGGTTCTTAAGGCGGCAAGGCTACCGGGCGGTGATCCTCTCGGACCGCTTCGGCGGCGAGGCCCGGGCCCTGGCCCGCTTCCATGCGGAGCTGGTGGAAACCCTCCGCGCCCATGGCTTTCCCTTCAAAAAGCCCCTTTTCCTCCTCTCCGGGGGCGAAGCCCAGGTACAGGTGAGGGGAAAGGGTAGGGGGGGCCGGAACCTGGAGTTCCTCCTCGCCCTCTACGCCCACCTCCAAGCCCCCCTTTACGCCCTGGCCGCGGACTCCGACGGGCTGGATGGACCCTCAGAAGCGGCGGGAGCCCTCCTCACCCCGGAGGTCTGGAACCTGGGGCTGGACCCAAGGCCCTTCTTGGAAGCCAACGACAGCTACGGCTTCTTTGAACAGGCGGGAACCCTCCTAAAAACCGGGCCTACCGGCACCAACCTCAACGACTTCCGCCTCCTCTTTGTAGACTGAAAAGGTGGAGTACCCAGAGCTGGCCCCGGTCCTCGAGGCCATCCTTAAAACCGTCCCGGCGCAGAAGATCATCCTCTTCGGCAGCCGGGCCCGGGGAGAGGCCCACCCGGAAAGCGACTACGACCTCCTCATCGTGGTGCCTCCAGAGTATAAAACCATGCGGGTGTGGAAAGACCTGTACCTGGCCGCCAGCAAGGCCCAAAAAGGCTTCAGCCTGGACCTGGTCTTGGCCACTGAGGAGGATCTGGCCAGGTACCGGGATGCCTGGATGACCATCTACCCGGAGGCGCTAAAGGAGGGCCGGGTGCTCTATGCTGCGTGAGACCTCGGACCCCTGGACCTGGCTTACCCGGGCCAAGAGCAACCTGGCCAGGGCCCGTCTGGGGCGGACCAGCCCGGAGGTGACCTGGGAGGACCCTTGCTTTGACGCCCAGCAAGCTGCGGAAAAGGCCCTCAAAGCCCTCCTCATCGCCCTTGGCATCCCCTTTCCCAAAACCCACGACCTGGCACGGCTTTTGGAGCTGATCCGTCCCCATCTCCCCGTGCCCGTGGAGCTAGAAGCCCTGGCTCGGCTTAACCCCTTCGCCGTGGCGGGCCGCTATCCAGGGGACCTCCCTGAGGCCACGGAAGAGGATTGGAAAGAGGCTCTTCTTCTAGCCGAGCAGACCGTGGCCTGGGCAGAAAGGGTCTTGGCTGGCGATTGACGCCCCGCGCCTCGGCGCAAAGAGATGGGCCTTTGAAGTCCATCCGCTAACCCACAAGCTTTCCTACCTATAGACTAAAGGGGTGGAGTACCCGGAGCTGGCCCCGGTCCTCGAGGCCACCCTCCAGACCGTCCCGGCATAGAAGATTTCCCTCCACCATGGCTAGCCTCTACCTCCACGTCCCCTTCTGCCCCACCCTCTGCCCCTACTGCGACTTCCACGTGGTGCGCCGGGGCCCAGGGTGGGTGGAAGCCTACCTGAAACGCCTTAAGGAGGAAGCCCAAAGGCTTTACGAGATCCACCCTGAGCCCCTAAAGACCCTCTACCTGGGCGGGGGTACCCCGAGCTTTCTCCGGGACCGGGAACTCATCGCCCTCTTCCAGGCCCTTCCCTGGAAGCTGGAAGCGGATGCGGAGGTGACCCTCGAGGCCAACCCCGGCACCTTGAACCGGCAACGGATGGCCCTTCTCAAGGACCTCGGGGTAAACCGCCTCTCCTTAGGGGTCCAGAGCTTCCAGGAGGCGGTGCTGCAGTTCCTGGGCCGGGCCCATGGACGAAGGGGCGCCTTGAAAGCCGTGGAGATGGCCTTGGAGGGGGGCTTCCGGGTTTCCCTGGATCTCATCCTGGGCCTGCCCATGCAGGAGGTGGAGAAGGATCTAAAGGAGGCCGCCTCCCTAGGGGTGGGGCATGTATCCGCCTACACCCTGCAGGTGGAAAAGGGTACCCCCTTCGCCCTGTCGGGCCTGAAGGAGGATCCGGAAGGGGAAGCCTGGGCCATGGGGAAGGCGGAGGCGATCCTGGAGGGTGCCGGCTTTGTGCGCTACGAGATATCCAACTTTGCAAGGCCCGGCGAGGAGGCCCGCCACAACCTGGCCTACTGGCGGAATGGCTTTTGGCTGGCCCTGGGTCCCAGCGCCGCAGGCCAGTACCCGGGCACGGGGCCGGTTTACGCCTTCCGCCGCACCAACCCTCCCCTTCCCCGCTGGCTCCTGGGGGAACCCCCCCAGGAGGAAGCCATCTCCCCTCTAGAACACGCCAAGGAAAGCCTGATGCTGGGCCTGCGCCTGAAGGAGGGGGTGGATGTGGAGGCCGTGGAGAGGAGAACGGGCCTAAGCCTCTGGCCCAGCCTACAGCCTGCTGCTATATCCCTGGCGGAAGCAGGCTTTTTGGAAGTGGAAGGCCCCCGCCTCAAGCCCACCCGCCGGGCTTTCCCCCTCCTCCATCCGGTGGTCCTGAAGTTGTGGGAGGCCCTCGAGGCCTCCTCCAGCCGCCGGATGTAATAAACTTTGACCCAGTTAAAGGAGGAGATCGTGGACCTGAACCAGCTGGGCAAAGAGGTGCTGAAGGCCCAACCCTTCAGCCAGTACCTGGGGATGGAGCTCCTTTCCGCAGGGGAGGAGGGAGTGGAACTGGCCCTAAAAGTCCGTCCGGAGTTCTACCAGCACCTGGGGGTGGTCCACGGAGGGGTCATCGCCGCGCTTATGGACAACGCCCTCACCTTCGCCGGAGGCCTGGTCTTAGGACCCGAGGTGCTCACCGTGGAGTTCAAGCTGAACTTTCTCCGCCCCGCCAAGGGGGAAAGGCTTTTGGCCCGCAGTAAGGTGGTGCAGGCGGGTAAACGCCTGGCGGTGGTCCAGGGCGAGATCTACAGCGAGGAACCCGAGCCCAGGCTGGTGGCCCTAGGCCAGGGCACCATCGCCAAGGTTTAGGCGAAGGCCAAGGCCTCCCGTGCCCGGTCGGCCAGGGCGAAGAAGCGCTCCTTGGTAAGGGGGATTTTTCCCGTCACCAAGCCTTTTCCTGGCTCGTAGTGGGCGTGCAGGTGGATGTGGGCCCGGGGAAGGCGGATGCCGATGCGCTTCAACTTGGCGTGCCGGGGAGAGACGTCCGCAAGAAGGAAGGGCTCCCCCAAGGCATCGGAAAGGGAAGCGGTCATGATGGTGGTGGGAAGGTCGTAGGGGCGCTCCATGCGGTAGATGAAATCGGGGAAGTCCGCCTCCTTCTCGAACCGGACCCCCTTCTCCCTGGCGTATTCCCGCATCCAGGAAAGGAGCTCCACCCAGGCCTCATAGAGTTCCCGTTCGTGCGAGGCGCTCATGGCCCGAGTATACCAAGAGGCTAGGGCGCGCTGGCCCTAATACAGGAATTCCCGGATGTCGTACCGGGCTACCCGCAGGCCCAAGCGGCGGAGTTCCCTGGCCCAAGCAGCAAGCTCCGCCTCCACATCGGGAAGAGGCTTTAGACCCAGGAGAGCGTAGGGGGTACCCGGCTCCTCCTGGAAAGGGGATAGGTAAACCACATCCTCTTTCCCCAAGGGGAGCTCGGCCAAAAGGGCCAAGCTCTCCCGGCGGTGGGCCTCAGCGTAGGCTAGGCCCCCAGCCCCCACCATGAGGATTACCCCCAAGGAAAGCCCCGCTTCCTTCAAAGCGTTCACCAGGGGTAAGGCCTCCCGGGGATGCCCGGGCTTGTTAAGGAGGGCAAGCAACGGAGCATGCCCGGTCTCGAGGCCAATGTAAACCCGTCTAAGCCCCAAGGCCCTAAGCCTTTCCCACCAAGCAGCCTCCTTCTTCAACCCGGTAAAGAGGTCCAAAAAGCCCAGGATGGGCTCCCCGGGAAAGGCCCGCCGGACCTCTTCCAGAAGGGGAAGAAGGGGCTCGCCCAGGGCCAAGGCGTTGCCATCTCCCAGGAAAACCCCCCGCCTTAAAAGCCTTCCCCTTCCCAAAAGCTCCAAAACCCGTTCCACATGCTCCCGGAAGGCGTCGGGACTGCGCTTCTGAAAGGGGCGGTCCTGGTAGAAGGAGCAGAAGGCGCACCGGTTCCAGGTGCATCCCGTGGTGGCCTGGAGGACCACGGAAAGGTAGGCATCCGGAGGGAGAATGCTCACGGGCCAGGCGTAGGCCCGGCGATAAGGGGTGGGGTCGGAAAGGGCCTCCGGGGTCCAGCGAAGCACCTCCTCCCGGCGTCCGGGATCCTTGAGATGGGCCTCCGCTATGCCCAGGATCTCGCGGTAGACCTCCAGGGCCTCCGCCTTCTCTAGGCGTCGCCTCCTCCTCTCCCCCTCCCGGTAGCGCAGGTGCAGGCTTCCGTCCAGGGCCCGCTTGTAGGTGAGCCCCTGGCGGAAGTAGTGGTAAGGCCGGCCCTCCCGGTCAAAGGAGAGGACCCTGTCCCCCAGGGAGAGGACCGTGGCCTCCGGGCGCAAAAGCTCCACGCCCTTAGGTTACGCGTTGCCGGGGATGGGGTTGAGGAAGACCTATGCAAAGCCATACTCACGGGGCATTTCATCCCCCTCGAGGCCCTTAGAATAAGCCCCGTGGTGCTCTCGGCCCTGAAGGGCCTCCTCTCCCCCGATACCCTCTCTCGCCTTACCCCCCTGGGCGGCTTTGAAGCCCGGGTGTACACGGATGGGGAAAGGGTCTACAAGGTATACCGGCCTGGCGAGGCCCACCTGGCGGCCCTCGAGGCCGAGAGGATGGCCCGCGCCGGCTTGGGAAGCTTCGTCCTGGGGGTGGCCCAGGTGGAGGGACAAGGGGTCCTGGTCATCCGCCGTTTTCCCGGAAAACCCTTCAGCCCCGAAGCCTTCACCCCCAAGGCCCTCGCCGCCCTCTCCCACCTCTTCCTCTCCCTCCACCGCCTCCCCGAGCCGGGGTATGTGGGGGGGGAAGAGCTTTTGGAGAGGCTAGAGCGCTTCGCTGAAAGCCTGGGCTCCGTGCCCGAGGCCTTAAGCCTCATCAAGGCCCTTATGCGGGAGGTCACCTGGGTGGCGGGGGTGGAGAAGCGCTTCTGCCATCGGGACGCCTGGGCGGGGAACCTCCTGCTTAAGACCCAGGAAAACCCCTCCCACGACGACCCCGAGGTGCTCCTGGTGGACTGGGTCCGCTCCGGAGGCGACGATCCCGCCCGGGACCTGGCCCTCCTCAAGACGGGAAGCCTGGACCTTCTGGGTGAAGAAGGGGCCCGGGAGGCCCTTTTCCGCCTGGTGCAGTTCTACCCCAAAGAGGTGCGGGAGCGCCTGGCCTTTTACGTGCCCCTCACCTACCTCCACGACCTCCACTGGTTCCGCACGAAAAAGCCCGAGGGATTCCTCGAGGCCTTGGCGGACAAGCTCCCCCGGGCCCTGAGCTTCTTTCAAGACTGCTTTCCCCTAAGAAACCGGGCGTGTTAGGCTTTGGGGGATGAGGATCACCCTGGTGGACCATCCCTTGGTCCAGCACAAGCTGGCCCACCTCCGGGATAAGCGCACGGGCGCCAAGGACTTTCGCGAGCTGGCGGAGGAGGTATCCCTCCTCATGGCCTACGAGGCCATGAGGGACCTGGAGCTTACGGAAACCACCGTGGAAACCCCCGTGGCCCCCGCCCGGGTCAAGGTGCTTTCCGGCAAGAAGCTGGCCCTGGTGGCTATCTTACGGGCTGGATTGGTCATGGTGGAGGGCATCCTCAAGCTGGTGCCCCATGCCCGCGTGGGGCACATCGGCCTCTACCGGGACCCCGAGTCCCTAAAGCCCGTCCAGTACTACGCCAAGCTACCCCCGGATATCCACGAGCGCCGGGTCTTCCTCCTGGACCCCATGCTGGCCACGGGCGGGAGCGCCAGCCACGCCCTTACCCTTCTTAAGGAGAAGGGGGCCACGGGACTCAAGCTCATGTGCCTCATCGCCGCCCCCGAGGGCCTGGAGCGCATCGCCCAGGATCATCCCGACACCGAGGTGGTGGTGGCGGCCATCGACGAGCGCCTAAACGACCACGGTTACATCGTTCCCGGCCTGGGGGACGCCGGGGACCGGATCTACGGGACCAAATGACCGAGCTTCTCAAGAAGATAGGCATCGCCGAACCCACGGGCACAGGCTGGCTCACCGTGGCCTTCGCCTTCCTGGTGGCCCTTTTCTTCACCTGGCGCTTCCTTCCCCATGTGCGCCGCTTCGCCCTCAAGGTGGGCTGGGCGGACATGCCCAACGAAAGGCGCCTCAACCGGGAGCCCTTGCCCAACGCCGGGGGCCTGGCGGTGTACGCCGGGGTGGTGCTGGCCCTGGTGGTGGCCGCCTTCCTAAGGCCCATCCTGGTGGAACAGGTGCTTATCCAAATCCTCGCCATCCTCTTGGGAGGAGCTTGGCTGGTGCTGGTGGGCTTCATCGACGATCAGTTCGGCCTCCCCCCCCTCTTCCGCCTCTTCGTGCAAACCCTGGCCGCCCTCCTCCTCATGGCGGTGGGGGTGCGGTTCGAAGCCGCCTTCGGCACCCCCCTGGATCCCGTCTGGGGGTTTTTCCTCACCTGGCTCTGGGTGGTGGGAATCACCAACGCCCTGAACCTCATGGACGGCCTGGATGGGCTGGCGGGCGGGGTGGCGTACATTAGCGCCACGAGCCTCCTCTTCGTGAGCGCCCAGTTTCCCTACTGGGCGGCAGGCACCCTGGTCCTGGCGGCCCTGGCCGGGGCAGCCCTGGGCTTCCTGCGGCACAACCTTCACCCAAGCCGCATCATCCTGGGGGATGCGGGGGCTTACTTCCTGGGCTTCACCCTGGCGGCCACCTCCCTTCTTGGCAACCTGAAGCTCACCACCTTTTTGGGCCTCCTGCCCCCGGCCCTTTTTCTTCTTCTCCCCATCCTGGACACCACCCAGGTGGTGGTGCGAAGGCTATTGCGGGGGCAAAACCCCCTTTCCACCCCCGGCAAGGACCACATCCACCACCGCCTTCTCGCCCGGGGACTTTCCCAAAGGCGGGTGGCCTTCCTCCTGTGGGGGCTTGCCCTCCTCTTCAACCTTCTGGCCATGGCCTACCTGGGCATGCCCAAGGAGGCCATCCTGGCAAGCCTTTTCGCCACGGTTTCCGGCCTGGGGTGGGTGACCTACCGCCGCCTCAGGGCCCTTTGGAGGGGGGCAGAATAGCATGAAGCGGGTGGTCCTAGCCTTCGGCACCCGGCCCGAGGCCACCAAGATGGCCCCGGTCTACCTGGCTTTGAGGGAGTATCCCCACATCAAGCCCCTCATCCTCCTCACCGGCCAGCATCGGGAACAACTAAGGCAGGCCTTGGGGCTTTTCGGCATCCAAGAGGACCGGAACCTGGACGTGATGCAAGAGCGCCAGGCCCTGCCGGACCTGGCTGCCCGCATCCTGCCCCAGGCGGCCAGGGCCCTCGAGGAGATGCGGGCGGACTACGTGCTGGTCCACGGGGACACCCTCACCACCTTCGCCGTGGCCTGGGCTGCCTTTCTGGTGGGGCTTCCCGTGGGGCACGTGGAGGCAGGCCTAAGAAGCGGTAACCTCAAAGAACCCTTCCCCGAGGAGGCCAACCGCCGCCTCACCGATGCGCTCACCGACCTGGACTTCGCCCCCACCCCCCTGGCCAAGGAGAACCTGCTAAGGGAGGGCAAGAAGGAGGAAACCATCCTGGTCACCGGCCAGACGGGGGTGGATGCCGTGCTCCTGGCCGCCCGGCTGGGCCGGCTTCCTGAGGGACTTCCCCCTGGCCCCTACGTGACCGTTACCATGCACCGGCGGGAAAACTGGCCCATCCTGGGGGAGCTGGCCCGGGCCCTCAAGCGGGTGGCCGAGGCCTTCCCCCACCTCACCTTCGTCTACCCCGTGCACCTGAACCCCGTGGTGCGGGAGGCGGTCTTCCCCGTGCTCAAAGGGGTGAAGAACTTTCTCCTCCTGGACCCCTTGGACTACGGGCCCATGGCCGCCTTGATGCGGGAAAGCCTCCTCCTCGTCACCGATTCCGGGGGGCTCCAGGAGGAAGGAGCCGCCCTGGGGGTTCCCGTGGTGGTGCTCAGGAACGTCACGGAAAGGCCGGAAGGCCTCGAGGCGGGCATCCTGAGGCTGGCGGGCACCGAGCCCGAAAGGGTTTACCGCACGGTGAAGGCGCTACTGGAAAACCCCGAGGAGCTTGAGCGCATGCGCCAGGCCAAGAACCCCTACGGGGATGGGAAGGCGGGGATTCGGGTGGCCCAGGGAGTGGCCTGGCGGCTCGGCCTGGGGCCTAGGCCGGAGGACTGGGTTCCTTAGAGAAAAGAGGGGGTGTGGGGGAGCTATAATCCCCCGGTTTCCAAGATAGCCCTACGGGCTGACCAAACCGGGGATACATGGACTTCCCCACGCCGCCCGGTTTTGGCGGCTGGGTCACGGGCGGTCACGGGTGAAGCCCGTATCTTGCAGCCCGTATCTTGATGCCGCACAAAGCTCGCCAAATGTCGTATCATGTGCAAGTACCGAAGACGATGCGTAAGGCTTTCAAGTATCGTCTCTACCCCACCAAGCCGCAAACCAGGGATCTGGAGAAGACCCTGGACCTCTGCCGCCAACTCTACAACGCCGCCCTGCAAGAGCGCAGGGATGCTTACAGGAAGGCGGGCAAGACGGTGGGCTTCTACGAGCAGAAGCGCTATTTACCGGAGATACGCCAAAATTTGCCAGAGTACAAAAGGATCCACTCACAGATCTTGCAGGACGTCATCCAACGGGTAGACCGGGCGTTCAAGGGCTTCTTCCGTAGGGTCAAGGCGGGACGGAAAGCCGGATATCCTCGCTTCAAGGGGAAGGGCCGCTACGACTCCTTCACCTTCCCTCAGGCCGGGACTGGCGGGGTCAGGCTCCAGAAAGACGGAAAGCGGGTCTTCCTCTACGGGATAGGCTCCGTGAAGATCAAGCTACACAGACCACTTGAAGGCAAGATAAAGACCGCCACAGTCAAAAGGGAAGAAGACCACTGGTACATCGTCTTTGTCTGTGAGGTGGAGCCCAAGCCTCTTCCTCCCACTGACAAAGCCGTAGGCATAGACCTGGGCACCAACCCCCATTTCCTTGTCACCTCGGACGGCGAAACGGTAGAGGCCCCACGGTACTTCCAGAAGGCACAGGAAAGACTGGCTAAAGCCCAGAGGGAACTTTCCCGCAAGAAAAAGGGTAGTTATCGTCACAAGCAGGCTAAGAAGCAGGTAGCTAAGCTACACCGCAAGATAGCCAATCAGCGCAGGGACTTCCACCACAAACTCGCCAGGAGATTGGTGGACGAATATGGTACCATTGTCCACGAAGACCTAAACATCACCGGTTTGGCCCGCTCCTATGTTGCGAAAGGAGTAATGGATGCGGGTTGGGGACAGTTTTTAAGAATCCTTGCCTACAAAGCGGCAGAGGCCGGTAGGCAGGTGATAAAGGTAGATCCAAAGTACACAAGCCAGGATTGCCCGGTGTGCGGGTACCGGGAGAAGAAACCCCTGTGGGTGCGGGAGTATACCTGCCCCCAGTGCGGGGCTCACCTACACCGGGACATAGCGGCGGCGCAGAACATCCTGGCTAGGGCTCGGACGGAGCCTGCGGGGATGGGTACGGCATGGGCCGTCCCGTGAGAACCGCGAAGCCCCGTTCTTCAGAGCGGGGAGTCGTCACGCCAGGAGCGCAGCTGGTAAAGCCCCACCATCAGCACCGCTCCTCCCAGGACCAAGGCGGCCAAGCGCCCCCCGAGAAGCTCAAAGAGAAGCCCGGTGAGGTAGGCCCCAAGGGGCCCGGTGCCCAGCATCACCAGGCTGTACACCGCCATCACCCGGCCCCGAATCCGGTCGGGCACGGATAGCTGCACCAGGGTGTTGGCGTTGATGAGCACGGAGATCATCCCGAACCCTCCCAGGGCCAAAAAGAAGGGGACCAGGAAGGCGTAGGGCAGGAAGAGGCCCAGGTGGGCCAGGGAAAGGGAAAAGACCCCAAGAAGAAGCCTCCCCGGCTTGGGCCTACCCGTGAAGGCCATGACCAAGGCAGCCCCCAGGGCCCCCAACCCCACGCTGGAAAGGAGGCCACCATAACCCGTGGCGGAAAGGCCCAGCACCAGCCGGGCATAGGCGGGCACCAGGGTCTGGAAGTTCATGCCCAAGAGGCTTGCGAAGAGCACCAGCCCCACCACCCGGCGCACCACCGGATGCTCGAGGACAAACCGCACCCCCTCCTGGGCCTCCCGCCACCAGCGGCCATCCCCTTCCTCCCCCCTAGGCCCCAAAGGGACCCGGCGCAGGACGAAGAGAAGGGGCAAAAAGGAGAGGGCATTGGCCAGATAGGCCACCCCCACGCCAAAGAGGGCGATCAACACCCCAGCTAGGGCCGGCCCCAACAACCTGCTGGTGTTGAAGCCAAAGGAGTTAAGGGCGATGGCTCCCGGATACCGGTCCCTGCCCGCCAGCTCCACGGTGAAGCTCTGGCGCACCGGGAGGTCCATGGCGTTGAGGGCCCCATAGAGGAAGGCGAAGAGGAGTACGTGGCCATAGCGCACCTGCCCGGTAAGGATGAGGAAGGCCATGAGGAGGGCCAGAACCATCATGCCCCCCTGGGTAAAAATAAGAAGGTTCCGCTTGGGGTAACGGTCCGCCAACACCCCGGCGGGGAGGGAGAAGAGCAAGGAAGGCAGGAACTGCAAGGCCACCACCAGCCCAAGCCTCTCCGCACTTCCCGTAAGGAGGAGGACCAGCCAGCCCTGGGCCGCCGACTGCATCCAGGTGCCCATCTGAGAGGTGAAAAGGGCGAGCCAGTAAGAACGATAAAGAGAGTCTTTCAGGAGGGCCAAGGCCAGCACCCCCTTATCCTACGGCTGACTGACCGGTCATTACCAACCCCACCGCCAGCCTGTGCCTATACTGAGGCATGTTCCAGCGCGGCTTTCCTCTGTTCCGCATTCTCGGGATCCCCCTTTACCTGGATTTCTCCTTTCTCCTGATGCTGCCCCTCCTGGCCTTCCTCATCGGTAGCAACCTGTCCCTTTATCTGGAGTTATTTCACCTTCCCCAGGACCCCTCCCTGCTCCAGGGCACCCTGCCCTTCCTTCTGGGACTTTCCGCGGCCCTTGGCCTTTTCGCCTCCGTGCTTTTACACGAGCTCGGGCACGCCCTGGTAGCCCAGTGCTTCGGTATAGAAACCAAACGCATCACCCTGTGGCTCCTGGGCGGGGTAGCCCAGATGGAAAGGATCCCCAGGGAACCCAAAAAGGAACTCTGGATTGCTTTGGCGGGCCCAGCGGTGAGCTTTGCCCTGGCCCTCTTCTTCCGTTTGGTGCAGGCGGAATCCGGGGCCTTGGGGTTTCTCACCCACTATTTGGCCTTGGTCAACCTGATGCTGGGGCTATTCAATCTCCTTCCCGCCCTGCCCTTGGATGGAGGCCGGGTCTACCGGGCGCTTTTGGCCATGCGCAAGCCCTACCTCCAGGCCACCCGGCAGGCCTTGGCCTTGAGCCAGGCGGTGGCCTGGGCCTTGGGGCTGTTCGGATTTCTGGCCTTCAACCCCTTCCTGGTCCTCATCGCCTTTTTCGTGTACATGGCCTCGAGGGCCGAGGTAGAGGGCACTCTGCTGGCCCAGGCCTTAAGCGGGTTAAAGGCCAAGGACCTCATGACCCCAAACCCCCTGGTCATCCCGCCAGAGCTTACGGTCCAGGAAGTCTTGGGCCTGGCCCTGGCCCACAAGGTTTCCGGCTTTCCCGTGGTGGAGGAGGGGCGGGTCCTGGGGGTGGTGGGCCTCGAGGGGCTGGAGGGTGCCGACCCCATGGCCCCCGTGGCTCACTACCTAAAAGAACCCCTGATCCTCTCCCCCGAGGAGGACGCCCTCACCGCCCTGGAGCGGATGGCCGAGCGGGGGTATGTCCGGGCCTTGGTCATGGAAGGGGACGAGCTTCTCGGCATCCTCAGCAAGACCGATCTCCTAAGGGCCTTCCAGGTGCGGATGCTGGGACAACCCTCACCTTGACAGGTACCCAAGGGTAGGGTAGGTTAGGAGCGCAAAAGTATACGGGAGGCGACCATGAAGCGAGCCCTTATCCTCATCGGTCTGGCAGCCCTAGGCCTTGGCCTAGCGCAGAAGCCCAAGGTGGTGATAGGTACGGGGAGTACCGGAGGCGTATTCTTCTACTACGGCACCGCCATGGCCGACATCCTCAACAAGGCCGGGGTAGTGGAGGCCCAGCCGGTGCAGACCGGTGGCTCCTATGACAACCTGCAGCTCCTGCGGGACCGTACCTCGGGCAACACCTACTACTGCGCCCTCACCACCACCGACTCCGCCTACGTGGCCTACACCGGGGAGGAGCCCCGCTTTAAGGACAAGCCGGCCAAAAACCAGCGGGTCCTCTTCTACATGTACCCCTCCTTCATCCACCTGGTGACCACGGAAAGGACCGGCATCAAGGTGGTGCAGGACCTCAAGGGCAAGCGGGTCTCCACGGGTCAGCCCGGCTCCAGCACCGAGAACCTCGCCCTTCTGGTGCTGCAGGGGGCCGGGGTAAAGCCGGAAACCTTCGCCAAGCGGGAGCGCCTGCCGGTGGCGGAAGGAGCCAAGGCCCTGGCCGAGGGCACCCTGGACGCCTTCTTCTGGGTGGGAGGCGTGCCCACCAGCTCCATCGTGGAGCTCTCCCAGACCCTCGCCCGCAAAGGGGACCGCATCTACCTGGTGCCGATTGATCCCAAGAGCACCACCGCCCAGGTGGTCATGAAGAGGTTCCCGGGCCTGGTGGATCCCTACAAGGTGCCCAAGAACATCTACAACACCCGCACCGATGTGCCGGGGCTCGCCACCGGCAACATCGTGGTCTGCCCGGACACCATGCCCGCGGAGGCCGGTTATGCCATCGTGAAGGCCGTCTTCGAGAACCTGGACACCCTCCGCACCGCCGTGGCCGCCGCCAAGGACACCAGCCTCGAGGCCACCGCCAGGCTGCATGGAAGACTCCCCATCCCCTTCCACCCGGGAGCCGAGCGGTACCTGAAGGAGAAAGGCCTCATCAAGTAAGCCATGCCTTAGCCCGGGTGCCCTGGAACCCTCCAGGCCCCGGGCTTTTTTGGAGGAAGCCATGGAGCTAGAACATCCCAAGACTCCATCCACCCCTCTGGCCCGGCTGACCCACTGGATCCTGATCCTGGGAGCTCTTTACAGTCTGTATCTGGTCCTTCATCCCTTCACCCCCTTGGCCAAGGCCGAGATCCCCATCCTGGACATCGTCCAGCTTCAGCGAAGCACCCACGTCCTCTTTCTCCTCCTGGGGGGGTATCTGGTTTCCTTCTACCTCCCCAGGAAGCGTACCCTAGGGGCCTGGGTGTACTTCGCCTTCACCTTGATCCCCCTCTACAACTTCCTCTTTCCCAGCGTGCCCGGGGTAACCCTGCCGTGGGAGGCCAAGGCGGTGGGCCTCCTGTACTGGGCGGTGGCGGCCCTGCCCGCCATCTTCCCGCGCTTAAAACCGCCTGCCGACCTCCTGGCGGCTCTCCTGGCCCTCTTCCCCACCCTCTACCAGCTCCGCTTCTTTGAGGAGCTGGTCTACCGGGCGGTGCTTCCCGAGCCTTGGGACATGGCCATGTCCTTCGGGCTCATCATGCTGGTCCTGGGCCTGGTCTACCGCCTTCTGGGGCCGGTAATGCCGGTGCTGGTCCTCTTCTTCTTCAGCTACAACCTCTATGCCGATCTCTTCCCCGGGGCCTTCAGGGGAAGCCGCCAGGGGATAGACCTCCTTCTGGGCAAAACCTTCAACGAAACCGAGGCCGGCATCTACGGGCTCATCACCGGGGTCTCCGCCAAGTACCTGGTCTACTTCACCTTGCTTTCCGGCATGATCGGGGCCTTGGGCCTGGGAAAGGTGGTGGCCAACCTGGCCCTGGCCCTGGTAGGTAAGCACCCCGCCACCCCTGGACGGGTTACCGGCCTGGCCAGCGTGTTCATGGGGATGTTCTCCGGCTCCGGGGCCGCGGACACCCAGTTTGTGGCCGCCCTCACCAAGCCCCTTTACGAGAGGGCCAACTACGATCGCCTGGTAGCCGCGGGCCTGGTGGCCACCGCAGGCACCATCGCCCTCATCACCCCCCCGGTCATGGGCTCCATTGCCTTCATCATGGTGGAGATCCTCCAGATCCCCTACCTGAAGGTGATCATCATGGCCCTGGGGCCGGCCTTGCTTTACCTGACCGCCGTTTTAGCCTTCAACGAGTTCTACTCCCGCAAGGCGGGCCTGCCCCCCGTGGGAGCGGAGCTGGGCATGAGCCGGAGGGCCTATATCCTCCGCTACAGCACCCTGTTTTTGCCCATCCTCCTCATCGTCGCCATGCTCTACATGGGCTACGAGGTGCGCACCGCCGCCAGCCTGGCCCTCCTCTTCTTCATCCTCCTCACTTATCTGGACCCCACCCTGAGGCCTAAGAACCTGGCTCCCATCTTCCAGGGGCTTTCCGAGGGCTTCCGCACCCTGCTCCCCATCGGCACAGCCGTGACCGCCGCCAACCTCATCTTCGCCATGATGGTGATCAGCGGCCTTCCTTCGAAGTTCAGCCAGCTTCTCCAGCAGGTATCGGGGGAAAGCCTCCTCCTCGCCACCCTCATCACCGCCATCTTCAGCCTGATCCTGGGCATGGGGGTGCCCCCCACCGCCACTTACGTGCTCACCTCGGCCCTCACCGCCCCTGCCATTATCGCCCTGGCCAAGCAAAACGGCATCCCCGATTCCGCCGCCATCCTCGCCACCCACATGTTCCTCTTCTACTACGCGGTCCTGGCCGACGTAACCCCGCCCGTGGCCCTTTCCGCCTACGCCTCAGCCAGCGTCTTCGGCACCAACCCCCTGGTCACCGGGGTCTATGCCGCCCGGGTGGCCCTCGCCAAATACCTGGTGGGCTTCTTCTTCCTGCTCTCCTACTCGGGCACCGCCCTCCTCATCGTGCCCGTGTTGGAGAACTCCCCTCCCGGCGCGGCCTGGGGCATGATCCTGGAGCGCTTCTTCTCCGTGGCCATCGGCATCGTTTACCTTTCGGCCTCCGCCGCAGGGTATACCCGCAGGCCCCTGGCGCGCTGGGAGGCCTGGGCTTTGGGTATCCTGGCGGTTTTCCTCTTCGCGCCCTACGGACCCCTGAACCTAGCAGCCTTCCTGCTCGGGCTTCCCTTCTTCCGCAAAGGGTTGACGGGAGCGCGCGGGAAGCCTTAGGGTAAGGCCGAAGGAAAGGAGGTAAGGCTATGAAGAGAGCCCTGTTGATCCTCTTGGCCTTGGCGGGTTTGGGTCTTGCCCAGAAGCCCAAGGTGGTGATCGCCACCGGGGGTGTGGGGGGGGTGTACTTCTACTACGGCACCACCCTGGCGGAGATCTGGAGCAAAGCCGGGGTAGCCGAGGCCCAGGCCATCCAGACCGCGGCTTCCATTGACAACCTGCTCCTCTTGGAAAACCGCACAGGCGGGGGCACCTACTACTGCGGCACCGTGTTGCCCGATTCCGCCTATTTGGCCTACACCGGCCAGCACGACCGCTTTAAGGACAAACCCGCCAAAAGTGTGCGCATCCTCTTCGCCATGTACCCCAACTTCCTGCACATCGTCACCCGGGAGGGAACGGGCATCCGGGTGGTGCAGGATCTGAAGGGGAAGCGGGTGTCCACCGGGGCCCCGGGTTCGGGCACGGAGGTGGAGGCCCTGCTGGTCCTGCAGGCCGCCGGGATCTCCCCCAAGGACTTCGCCAAGCAGGAGCGCCTGGGGGCCCAGGAAAGCGCCAACGCCCTGGCCGAGGGCAACATCGATGCCTTCTTCTGGTCGGGAGGCCTCCCCACCGGGGCCATCACCGAGCTTTCCGCCGCCCTGGCCCGGAAAGGGCAGAGGATCCACCTGGTGCCCTTGGATCCCAAGAGCACCGTGGTGCAGACCTTCCAGAAGCGCTTCCCCGGCCTCGCCGGCCCTGGGGTGATCCCCAAGGCGGTCTACGGGGCCCGGAGCGACACCCCCACCCTCACCTTCTGGAACCTCTTCGTCTGCCCGCAAAGCCTGCCGGAGGAGGCCGCCTATGCCCTCACCAAGGCCACCTTTGAGAACCTGGCCACCCTGCGCCAGGCGGTGGCCGCCGCCAAGGACACCACCCTGGAGAACGCCGTGCGCTTCGTGGGCGGCACCATCCCCTACCACGAGGGGGCCTTGCGCTACTTCCGGGAAGCCGGGGCCCTGAAGTAGGCCGGTGAAGCCCGCCATTTTCCGCACCAAGCTGGCCCAGCTCCCTAGGAGCTGGGCCTTTTGGCTGACCCTGGTCCTTCTCGGCCTGGTCCGGGTGGTGGTGGTGGAGGACGGACAGAAAACGTGGTACCTCTTTCTGAGCGCCTGGGAACAGGGACGGGTGGAGTTCGTCAACTCGGTGACGGGGAAGCCCGTCCTCTTGGAGTTCCACCTGCCCTGGGCCTTCCAGGGCTTCCGGGCCTTCACCGACCCGGAAACGGAAGCCTATTACACCGCAGGCGAATACCCCTGGAACCAGGCGCTGGCCAGGGAGAAGCGGAAAACCCTAGACTACTGCTCCGAGGTGGGCCTGGCCTTAAAGCTGGGAAGCACCTGGTTCCGCGTGGAAAAGGGGTGCCTTCGCCTCCGCCTCCTCTGGCCCCCTTAACGGAGGATCTGGGGGACTACCTTCAGGGTAAGGGTGCGGCCCTGGCGCCAGACCTCGAGGCTCACGGCCTCCCCTGGCTTCTTGCCGTAGAGCACCTGGCGGAGCTGGGCGATGGAGGAAAGAGGCACCCCGTCGGCCTTGAGGAGCACATCCCCATCCACCCCCACCTGCAAGGCCTCGCCCGTGGGAAGCTGGATGTAGGCAAAGCGGCTTGGAGCCCTTAAGCCCGCCCGGGCAGCGGGGCTATTCCTCTCCACCTCCTGCACCATGAGGCCGGAGGCAGGAAGCCCGTACTGCTGGCGAAGCCTCTCCGGGTAAATGGAAAGGGGGATGAGGGACACGCCAAGCCGGGGACGGCTCCTGACGATCTCCTCCGCGGTCAGGGTCTTCCCCACTTTCAGCTCGGGCAGGTACTGCTTCACCAGGTTGATGGGCAGGGCAAACCCCACCCCGGCGAACTGGGCGGCCCCGAACTGGCCCGTGGGGGTGAAGATGGCGGTGTTGATGCCGATCACCTCCCCGCGGGAGTTGAGGAGGGGTCCGCCGGAGTTGCCAGGGTTGATGGCGGCATCCGTCTGGATCACCTGGGGCACCAGACCCGATTCGTCCCCGATGGCCCCGGGGTTTTCCCGGATGGCGGAGACGATCCCCTGGGTCACGGTGAACTCCAGCCCGAAGGGGTTCCCCATGGCGATGGCCTTCTGCCCCACCCTAATGCGGTCGGAATCCCCCAGGACCAGGGGCACCAGCTTTTCCTTGGGCGCCTCCACCTTGAGGAGGGCCAGATCCAAAGGCGGGGCCGCCCCCACCAGGCGGGCCTGGTACTCCTTGGGGTCGCTGTGGAACTTCACGGTGATGCGGCTGGCTCCCTCCACCACGTGGTAGTTGGTGAGGATGTACCCCTCCTTGTCGATCACGAAGCCCGAGCCCGTGCCCTCCTGCGGGGGCATTTGCAAAAATGGAGCAAAAAACTCAAATCCGGGGGGAAGCTGGACATTTTGAGGACGGGTCACCACCCCCACGTAGACCACCCCGTCCCCGTACTTCTCCACGATCTCCACGGTGTTGCGCTCGTACTCCAAAAGCCCTGCCTCGGCAGGTGCGGGAGCAGGCTGGGAGCGCTGGGTCTGGCCGTTGCTCAACCCCCACCAGAGCACAGCCCCCGCCATCAGGGAAAGCACCAGAAAACCCACAAAGGAACGGGCTAGGTTCATACACCACCTCCCGAACTTACCTTACGCTTTCCTGGTTAGGCACCGATTAGACGAAGACCACGGTCTTGTTGCCGTGGACGAGGATGCGGTCCTCGAGGTGCCAGCGTACCGCCCGGGCCAGGACCGTGCGCTCCAGCTCCTGCCCAAGCCGCCGCATCTCCGCCACCGTGTGGCGGTGGGATACCCGCACCACGTCCTGCTCGATGATGGGCCCCTGGTCCAGCTCCTCGGTGACGTAATGGGCGGTGGCCCCGATGAGCTTCACCCCCCGCTCGTGGGCCTGGCGGTAGGGGTCGGCCCCGGCAAAGGCCGGCAGGAAGGAATGGTGGATGTTGATGATGCGCATGGGGTAGCGAGCCACGAAACCAGGGGATAGGATCTGCATGTAGCGGGCCAGAACCACCAGCTCCACCCTCTCCTCCTCCAGAAGGGCCAGGATCCTTTCCTCCGCCTCCTCTTTCCTTCCCTTCTCCACCGGCACGTGGTGGTAGGGGATACCGAAGCGCTCCACCTCCTCCTGGTGGTGGGGGTGGTTGGAGATCACCATCCGGAGGTCCATGGAAAGCTCCCCCACCCGGTAGCGCCAGAGGAGTTCCAAAAGGGCGTGGGCCGGCTTGGAGACTAAAATGGCCACCCGCTTTCTTTCCGAGGCATAGGCCAGGCGCCACTCCATATGGAAGCGGCTTGCCACCACGTCCTGGAAGGCCCTTTCCAGGGCAGGGCGGGAAAGGTCCAGGTGGGGGGTGGTGAAGGCCAGGCGCATGAAAAAGGTTCCCCCTTCGGGATCGGTGGAATACTGCTGCAAATCGGTGATGTTGGCCCCATGGGCGTACAGAAACCCTGAAACCGCGGCCACGATCCCGGGCCGGTCCGGGCAGGTGATGAGGAGCCGCGCCTCTTCCATAGGCGCTACTATATCCCCATGGACTGGCGGACCACCGACCTATCGGACGCCCATCCCGAGGCGGAAACCCTGCCCATGGTCTTCAGGAGCTTCGGCGGCAAGACCCGCTTCCAAGGGCGGGTGCGCACCCTGAAGGTCTTCCAGGACAACGCCCTGGTGCGAAGGGTGTTGGAGGAGGAAGGGCGAGGCCAGGTGCTGGTGGTGGACGGGGGAGGCTCCCTGAAGACCGCCCTTTTGGGGGGCAACCTGGCCCAGCTGGCCTGGGAGCGGGGCTGGGCTGGGGTGGTGATCCACGGAGCCGTGCGGGATACCGAGGAGCTCAAGGAAGTGCCCATCGGCATCCTGGCCCTGGCGGCCACTCCCAGGAAAAGCGCCAAGGAGGGCCTGGGAGAGGTGGACGTACCCCTTAACCTCCCCTGGGCCAGGGTTCTTCCGGGAGACCTTCTTCTGGCTGACGAGGACGGGATTCTCCTCCTGCCCTCGCCCCAGAGCGGCGGCCAAAGCGCCGGATGAGGTCCTCCTCCTTAAGGGCCAGCAGGGTGGGCCGGCCGTGAGGGCAGACCCAGGGGGTTTGGCACTGGAGGAGGGCGTCCAGAAGGGCCTGGCCCTCGGCCCGGGACAGGGGGTGCCCTGCCTTCACCGCCGGCAGGCAGGCCAGGCGGGCCAGAAGCTCCGTGAGGCTTTTCCCCTCTCCCCTCAGGGCCTCGCGGAAGATCTCCGGAAGGAGGAGGGGATAGGGATGGAGGAAGGAAGGGGCCGCCAGGAGCCTGACCCTGCCTGGGCCAAAGGCCTCGAGGGCAAAGAGGGAGGCCAAGGCCTCCTGCCTTTCCGGCAGAAGGACCTCCTCCGCAGGGGAAAGCTCCACCAGAACTGGATAGGGAAGCTCCTTTAACCCCTCCTCCTTAAGGCGCCTTTGAAACTCCTCGTAGAGGACCCGCTCGTTGGCGGCGTGCTGGTCCACCACGTAGAGGGTATCCCCCGCCTCCGCCAGAAGGTAGCTGCCCCGGAACTGCCCCAGGTACCGCAAAGGGGGAAGCCCTGAAGGGGTGGGCGGGCTTAAGGGCATGAGGGGCCTGGGTTCAGGGAGGCTACGGGCCAGGTTATGCCTTTGGAAGGCCTCCCTCAGACCTTCCTCCACAAAGGCCTCCACCCCCTCCAAGACCGCCACCTCCTCCTTCCTGGCATCCAGCCGCAGGCGGAAGGCCTCGAGGGGCAGGGTGAGGTTCAGGACGCCCACGGGAAAATGCCCCTCGGGAAGAAGCTCCCGGTAGGCCCGGCGCACGGTTTTCAGCAAACCCTCTGGCCAGGCCACGGGACGGCCATTTATGGCCAGGAAGAGAAGGTCGGGCCGGGTGCGGGAAGCCTGGGGTCCGGAAAGCAAGCCCTGAAGGCGCATGCCCCCGCCCTCCCGCTCCACGGGCAAGAGCCTTTCCGTCAGGACCCGGCCAAAGGCCAGCCGGGCTGCTTCCTTAAGCCCCGCACCCGGGAAGAGGAGCCGGGCCTCCCCCTCTGCGAAAAAGGCCAGGGAAAGCCAGGGATAATGGAGGAGGTAGCGCCTTAAAAGCTCCGCCACCTCCCGCTCCGAGCCTTCCCCTTCCCACCCCACCACCTCCACCCGGGTCCCCGGGGGGGCGGGCACCTCCCTAACCTCCACCCGCTCCCCCCGGGCCAGAAGAAGCCCCCCGCCCACCTGAAAGCGAGGCCGGGAGCGGATCCTGAGGAGGGCGGCCTGCCTTAGGGCGTAAAGGGCCTGGCCGCGAAAGCCCAGGGTGGTGATCCTCCCGGGGTCCAGAAGCTTGCTGGTGGCGAAGGGTTCCACCGCCAAGGGAAGCTCGGCCAAGGGAATTCCCTGGCCATCGTCCTCCACCACGATCCTCTCCCGTCCCCCGCCGTAAAGCTCCACCCGTACCCTCTTGGCCCCCGCGTCCAGGGCGTTTTCCAAAAGCTCCCGCACCGCGTCCTTCAGGGAAAAGACCACCTCGCCCCGGGCCAGGAGCCCCCGGAGCTCCTCAGGAAGCGGGCGGATCACCCCTTTATGGTATCCAGGGGAGCCCCCAGGGCCAAGGCCTTGAGCTCATGCAGGAGGCGGAGGGCCTCGAGGGGGGTCAGGGTGTTGGGATCCAGGGAGATGAGCTTCTCCAGTACTGCCTCCGCCACCCCCTCCCTGCGGGCGGTGAGGACCTGGAGGAGGGCCTTGGCCCGTTCCACCACCTCCTTGGGAAGCCCGGCCATCCTGGCCACCTCCACCCCGTAGCTCTTGGAGGCCGGGCCAGGCAGCACCTGGTGGTAGAAGGTCAGCCCTCCTTCCTCCTCCTTGGCGGCCACGTGCAGGTTTTTCAGTCGAGGCAGGGGCAGGGCGGTCAGCTCAAAGTAGTGGGTGGCGAAAAGGGTGTAGCACCGCCTCTCATGAAGGGCCTCGGCCACGGCGGTGGCTATGGCCACCCCGTCCAAGGAGCTCGTCCCGCGGCCCACCTCGTCCAGAAGGACCAGGCTCTTCTCCGTGGCCTCCTTGAGGATCAGGGCCACCTCCTCCATCTCCACCATGAAGGTGCTCCGCCCCCCTGCCAGGTCATCGGAGGCCCCGATCCGGGTAAGGATCCGGTCGAAGAGGGGAAGGACAGCCTCCTCCGCGGGCACAAAGCTTCCAATCTGGGCCAGAAGGGCGATGAGGGCCGTCTGACGCAGGTAGGTGCTCTTCCCCGCCATGTTGGGCCCGGTGACCAAGACGAGCTCGTGGGCCATCTCCAGGTCGTTGGGGACGAAGCTGGTGCGCCGCTCCACCACCGGGTGGCGCCCCCCGCGGATGTGAAGCCTATCGCCAAAACGGGGCCTTACGTAGCCATAGCGCACCGCCACCTCCGCCAAGGCGGCATAGACGTCCAGCTCCGCCAGGACCCTGGCCGCCTCCCTGAGGGCCTCCGCCTCCTTCCTGGCCTTTTCCCTGAGCTCCAGGAAGACCTCCTCCTCCCGGCGGCGGATCTGGGCCTCGAGGCGGTAGAGCTCCCTTTCCCTCTCCTTGATCTCCGGCAGGGTGTAGCGCTGCCGGTCCTTCAGGGTCTGGATGGCCCTGTACTCCGAGGGAACCCTTTCGTAGTAGGGTCGGGTCACCTCCAGGTAGTAGCCGAAAACAGCGTTATAGCCCACCTTCAGGGTGGGGATGCCGGTTCTGGCCTTCTCCCGCTCCTCCAGCTCCAGGAAGTAGGCCACCCCCTCCCGGTGGGCCTGCCGCAGGACATCCAGATGGGGATCATAGCCCTGGCGGATCAGCCCTCCCTCGGAGAGCTTGAGGGGGAGTTCCTCCTCCAAGGCCGCCCTCAACTCCTCCAGGAGGGAACCCAGGTCGGGAAGGACCACCTCCTCCCCCAAGAGGGCCCGGAGCTCGGGCAGGATCTCCAGGCTCCGGCGCAAGGAGCCCAGGTCTCGCGGGGATGCCCGCCCCATCTCCAGCCGGGTGGCCAGCCTTTCCAGGTCCGCCAGGCGGAAGAGGAGCCGCCTGACCCCTTCCCGCAGGGCCCCTTCCCTCACAAAGCGCTCCACCCGGTCCAGCCGGGCCTCCAAAGGACCCGCCTCCAGCAAGGGATGGCGCAGCCAGCTTTGCAACAACCTGCGACCAAAAGCCGTGCGGGTTTCGTCCAGAACGCCGAAGAGGGTGTCCTGGCCCCGGATGGGCTCGAAGACCTCGAGGGCCCTCAAGGTGGCCTCGGGCAGGTGCATGAAGGCCCCGGGGTCGTAGGGGCGGAAGGGCCTGGGGCAAAACCCCTCCCCTTGGGTCCAGCGGGCATACCAAAGGAGCGCCCCCTGGACCCGGCGCAGGGCCAAGGGCCCTTCCCCCATTGGTTCAAAGGGAGCCTCCGAAAGCATAACCGGAAAGCGCTGCTGGAACTCCACCATAAACTCCCGGTTTTCCCTGAGCTCCGGGGCCAGGAGCACCTCGGCGGGCCGGTGGCGGAATAGCTCGTCGTACAAAGCGCTCTTGCTCTTAAGCAGGGTACCCTTGAACTCCCCGGTGGACACGTCCAGAAAGGCCACCCCGAAACCATCTCCCGTGGCGATGGCCGCCAGGTAGTTGGCCTCCTTGGAAAGAAGGGCCTCCTGCACCAGAGTGCCGGGGGTGAGGAGCTGGGTCACCTCCCGCCGCACCAGGCCCTCGGCCTCTTCCGCGGGCTCCACCTGGTCCGCCACCGCCAGCCGGAAACCCATTTTTAAAAGCCTTTCCGCATAGGCGTCAAAGGCCCGGATGGGAATCCCCGCCATGGGGGTGGTGAAATCCTTGCTGGACTTGTGGGTAAGCACCAATCCCAAAACCCGGGCCAGCCTTTCCGCATCCTCCCCGAAGCACTCGTAGAAGTCCCCCACCTGGAAGAGGAGGAGGTAGTCCGGGTAGCGGTCCCTGAGCTCCACGTACTGCTGCAGGAGAGGGGGAAGGGGACCCGGGCCTTCACCCTTGAGCATGGGACTCATCATAACCCCGGCATACCCCTGGATAAGCGCTCTCGCATACACCCCTTAGCATGGGACTAAACCAGAGCCTACCCTAACTTGACACGGGTAAGGTTTGCCCTCTAGTATTGAAGCCACGAGGACTAGGGACAAACGTCTCTTGCTCATCCCCACGCTTTGTCTCTGTCCTCACAAGGGAGGGCCATATGGAAAAATCCATCAACCGTCGGTTATTGCTCAAGTTGCTGGGAGCTGGGGGGGCCCTGGCGACCCTTCGCCCCAGCCTGGCCCAGACCTCGGCCCAGGCGGAAACGCCCCTGCCTTCCTTCACCGGGCCCGGCCCCAACCCCTACTGGAACGGGGTTAACCCCTTTGTGGTCTACCCGCAGAAGCTTCCCCTCCTGCGCCTCACCGACCGCCCCGTCCAGCTGGAGACCCCCAGGCACTATTTCCGCACGGTTTTCACCCCCAACGAGGCCTTCTACGTGCGCTACCACCTGGACGAGCTCCCCAACGAGATCGATCTGTCCAAGTGGCGCCTGAAGCTGGAAGGCAACTTCGCACGGCAGCTGGAGTTCAGCCTCGAGGACCTCATCACCAAGTTCAAACCCGTTTCCATCGCCGCCGTCAACCAGTGCTCAGGCAACTCCCGTAGCCGCTTCCAGCCCCGGGTAGCCGGGGGCCAGTGGGGCAACGGGGCCATGGGCAATGCCCTTTGGACGGGGGTGCGCCTCATGGACCTTCTGGAGGCCGCTGGGGTTAAGCCGGGCACCGTCCAGATCCAGTTTGAAGGCCTGGACCGGGGCAAGGGGCCAGAGAACCTGGGCTCGGGCCGCTTCATGAAGTCCCTGGACTGGGGCGATCCCGTGCTGGAGGAAACCATCCTGGCCTATGCCATGAACGGGGAACCCCTGCCCATGCTCAACGGCTTCCCCGTGCGCCTGGTGGTACCCGGCAAGTTCGCCACCTACTGGCTGAAACACGTCACCTGGATCCGGGCCCTCACCGAGGAGGACAAGAACTTCTGGATGACCCCCGCCTACAAGGTTCCCGACACCCCCAACGGCTCCACCACCCCGGAGGACGTGGCCGCTGGCAAGGTCAAGATGGTTCCCATCGGCAAGGTGAACATGCCGGTCCGCTCCTTCATCATCGACCCTGACGGCTCAAGCCCCCTGGTGGTGGGGATGCCGGTGAAGGTGCGGGGCATCGCCTTCAGCGGCCATGGAAAGGTGGTCAAGGTGGAGGTTTCCACCGATGACGGCAAGACCTGGCGTCCCGCGCTTCTCGGGCCGGACTACGGCAAGTACTCCTTCCGCACCTTCGAGTTCACCTGGCGGCCCAGCGCGCCCGGGACGTACGTGATTGCGGTGCGGGCCACGGACGAAAAGGGCAATATCCAGCCCGATACCCCCGTGTGGAACCCCGGCGGTTACATGTGGAACAAGATCGAGCGCCAGGAAGTGGTGGTCCTGGCGGCCAAATAGGAGGCGGCGGATGAAAAGGATCCTGATTCTGGTGGCCCTTCTTATGGCTGTAGGCTTGGTGGTGGCTGAGGTCCCGGGGGCGGTGATTGGCCAGTGGACCCAGGGCCCCCTTGGAACCATTCTGCAACCCGCTCCTGTGGCCGCAGGCGAGGGCTCGACCATAAAGATCGGGCCCCTTCCCATGTACACGGCTGAGCTGGCTGACGGCGAGGGGAAGGAACTGGTCATGGGCTACTGCTCCATCTGCCACAGCGTGACCTACATCACCATGCAACCCCCGTTGGCCAACTGGAAGCCCACCATGGACAAGATGATGAAGACCTTCGGTGCCGAAAAGTTCATTCCGCCGGATGCCGCGGAAAAGATCCTGGCCTACCTCCAGGCCCATTACACCCCCCAGACGCGCAAGCAATGAACCGGGTTGTTTCCCTCCACCTGGGGCTGGGCTCGGGGCTCCCCAAGCCCCGGGTGGAGGTCTTGGAACTGCTGGCGGGCTTCGGGGCCAAAGGGGACCGGCATGCGGGTAAGGACCCCGACCGGGCCGTCCTGGTGGCGGGGCTTCCCGCCTACGAGAAGGCCAGGGAAGCGGGCATCGACCTCCCCTTCGGGACCCTGGGGGAAAACCTTCTCCTGGACCTGGATCCCCATGACCTGCCCCCGGGAACCCGGCTCCGGGTGGGGGAAGCTCTTTTGGAACTCGCCCAGGTGTGCACGGTCTGCTCCAGCCTCTCCCAGTTTGACCTGAGGCTTCCCAAGCTCCTCTATGGGGGCCGGGGTCTTTACGCCCGGGTGCTGGAAGGCGGTCTAGTTCGGGTGGGGGATCCCGTGCGCACCCTGGTCACCGCCGAATAGGCCTTCCGCAAGAAGGGCCCCGGGGACCGGTCCCCGGGGCCTTCTCCTCTGGCCTAAACCCCCACCCGCTCGGGAACCCGGTAGGCCCAGTAGGCGGGTTTTTCCCCTTTGGGTTCGTTGAGGATTTCTATCCGCCCCTCGAGGCCCACCTCCACCTCCTTGAGCTCCTTGAGGTAGTCCATGAAGCTTTCCGCATCGCTGAAGCCGGTGTCCACCCTAAAGCCTTGGGCCTCCTTGAGCACGGTGAAGCCGTCGCCCCCGTTGGCGATGAAGTTGTTCACCACCACCCGGTAGGTGGCCTCGAGGTCCAGGGGCACAAAGCCCTTCTCCGTCTTCACCTCCACCCGCACCACCCGGTCCCCTGCTGGCCGGGAAAGGTCAAAGGCGTAGCGCAGGCCGGAAACCTGGAGGAAGCGGCCCGCACCCTGCTCCCACTGGGAAACCCCGTTCTCCAGGGCCGCCTTGATCTCCCTGCCCTTTAGGTCCATCACCACCAAGGTGTTGCCGAAGGGCAGGACCTCGTAGACCTTGCCCACGGTGATGGGTCCCTTGGGGATGGTGGTGCGGATCCCCCCGCCGTTTTGCAGGGCGATCTGCACCCCGGCATTCCGGGTCTTCCAGACCATACCGTCGGCGATGAGGTTGCCCAGGTTGCTCTCCCGCTTGCGCACGATGGCCCTTTCGCCGATGAGGTCCACCTTGGCCTGGGCGATCACCTGGCCCATCAGGGCCATGACCGGTTGGGCGTAGGCCAGAAGGGCCTCCTTGGCGAAGAAGTCCTCGGGGGAAACCTCGGGGGTCATGAGGAGGGGCTCGCCCTTGTAGGCAAGGAGCTCCCCCTTGGCGTCAAAGGTGACCTCCAAGAGGCCCACCACCTTCCCCCACTCCCAGGCCTGTACCACCAGTACGTCCTTGCCCTCCGGGTTCTTCACCACCGTGGGGTAGGGTCCCGCCGGGGCGAGCTCCTTGTGGGGGAAGCTCCCCAAAAGGGTGTGGGAGTGGCCGCCCACGATCACCTGCACGCCCACGAGCCTCCTGGCCAGCTTCAGGTCCTCGCCGTAGCCCAGGTGGGAGAGGACCACGATCTTGTTCACCCCCTTTTTCAGCAGCTCGTACACCGCCTTCTGGGCGGTTTCATAGGGATCCAGGAAGTCCACGGTGGGCCCCGGGTTGGCGATCTCCCGGGTGTCCGGGGTGGTGAGGCCGATCACCCCCACCTTTTCCCCGCCCACCGGCACCACGGCATAGGGGGTAAAGAGCCCCTTGAGCCTGGGCTCCCGCTCCACCCCCACGTTGGCGGACACCACCTTAAACCGGGCCCCCTTCAAAAACTCCGCCAAAGGACCCGGCCCCAGGTCGAACTCGTGGTTGCCCAGGGCCATGACCCGGTAAAGGGCCCGGTGCATGAAATACCGGTCCGCCAGGCCCCGGTACTGGTTGAAGTACAGGGTACCCTGGAAAACATCCCCGGCGTCCAGGAAGAGGAGGTTTTTCCGGCTGGCCCTAAGCCGGTCAAAAAAGGCGATCCGCTGGGCCACACCCCCCACCCTCACCTTCTTGCCGGAAAGGGTGAGCTCCATGGGCTCCAGGTGGGCATGGGTGTCGTTGGTGTGCACCAGGGTGAGGGTAAACCCCCCCTGGGCCCGCCCCAAGCCCAGGCCCGCCAAACCTAAAGCCGCTCCTGCCTTCAATACCTCGCGCCGCTTATACATACCCGACCTCCAGGCTTCAGTCTACTCAAGGCCAGGTCAGCTTAGGGTCAAGGACCACCAGGCCAGACCTTCCTTGATAGGTGATGGGATAAGGCTTGACAGTGTGCATATATTTGCTGTACACTTTGCGCAATCTGCTGGGGAAAAGGGGTGAATGCCCGGCCTCAGCAGGTCAAGGGGGTCAAAAATGGCGTACACCAAGGCGGAAATCCTTAAGGCGCTCAAGGCGGAGAAGGTCAAGTTCCTCAGGCTCCAGATCATCGACATCCTGGGCGTGGTGAAGAACGTGGAGGTCCCCGAGTCCCAGTTTGAGAAGGCCCTGGACGGGGAGATCATGTTCGACGGCTCCTCCATCGAGGGCTTCACCCGCATCGAGGAGTCCGACATGCTCCTCAAGCCTGACTACAACACCTTCGTCATCCTCCCCGATGGCCTGGAAGACCCCGCCCGTGGCCGGGTGGCCCGGCTCATCTGCGATGTGACCTACCCCGATGGCCGTCCCTTCGAGGGGGACCCGCGGTACGTGTTGAAGCGCCAGGTGGAGCGGCTTAAGAAGCTGGGCTTTGACAACATGTATGCGGGCCCCGAGCCGGAGTTCTTCCTCTTCCTCAGGACCCCCGAGGGCCTTCCCACCGTGGAAACCCACGACCGGGCGGGCTACTTCGACCTAGCCCCCATCGACAAGGGCGAGGAAGCCCGGCGGGACATGGTGAACGTCCTGGTGGCCATGGGTTTTGAGATCGAGGCCTCCCACCACGAGGTGGCCCCGGGCCAGCACGAGATCGACTTCAAGTATGCGGATGCCCTCACCACCGCCGATAACATCGCCACCTTCAAGTGGGTGGTGAAGAAGGTGGCCCTGAACCACGGCCTTCACGCCACCTTCCTCCCCAAGCCCATCCGGGGCATCAACGGCAGCGGCATGCACACCCACCTCTCCCTCTTCAAGAACGGGGAGAACGCCTTCTTCGACCCCAAGGCCGAGTACCAGCTTTCCAAGACCGCCCTCCACTTCATCGCTGGCCTTCTGGAGCACGCCGAGGGTATGGTGGCCATCACCAACCCTCTGGTGAACTCCTACAAGCGCCTCACCCCTGGGTACGAGGCCCCCACCAACATCGCCTGGTCGGCGGCCAATCGCTCGGCCATGATCCGCGTGCCCGCCCGACGGGGCGTGGGCACCCGGGCCGAGCTCAGGATGCCCGACCCCTCCTCCAACCCCTACCTGGCCCTGGCGGTCATGGCCGCGGCGGCCATCGACGGGATCGAGCGCAAGCTCCTCCCCCCGCCCCCCATCCAGCGAAACATCTACCACATGAGCGTGCGGGAACGGCGTAAGCACAAGATCCGCGAGCTTCCGGGCACGCTTAGGGAGGCGCTCGAGGCCCTGCGCAAGGACCCGGTGATCCGCGAGGCCCTCGGCGAACACGTGTATACCCACTTCCTCCAGGCCAAGCAGATGGAGTGGGACGACTACCGGGTCACGGTCCACCAGTGGGAACTGGACCAGTACCTGGCCACGTACTGAGGGCGGGTATCGGGTCCCTCCTCCTAAAGGAGGAGGGGCTGACCCATTGGTCAGGCATAAACTTACGCGGGGGCATTGACAAGAACCGGTACCCCCCCCTTAGAATGGGGCCGCAACGCGAGCGCGTGCTCTTAAGGAGGTGTATATGAGGAAAATCGGCTTTTTGGTAGCAGGTGTAGCCGCCCTGGGCATGGCCCTAGGCCAGGCCAACGTCATCAAGATCGCCACCCAGTCCCCCCTCTCCGGCCCCCAGGCGGCCTTGGGGGAGCAGATCAAGCTGGGGGCGGAGCTGGCCATCGAGGAGGCCAAGGCCAAGTTCAAGGCCCTGGGCTTTGACCTGGTCCTGGTGCCCTACGATGACCAGGCCAACCCCGACGTGGGCGTGGCCAACGCCAACCGCATCATCAACGACCCCGACATCCTGGGCGTGGTGGGCCACTTGAACTCCGGCGTGGCCATCCCCTCCAGCGAGGTTTACGCCCGGGTGAACCTGGTCATGGTTTCCCCCGCCAACACCAACCCCCGGGTCACCGACCGCAAGCTCCCCAACGTGAACCGCATCTGCGGGCGCGACGACGTCCAGGGGCCTGTGGGGGCGGAGTACGCCTTCAACAACCTGAAGGTGAAGAACGTCTTTATCATCCACGACAAAACCGCCTACGGCCAGGGCCTGGCGGAGGAGTTCAAGAAGCGCCTCGAGGCTCTGGGCGGCAAGGCGGTGGCCTTCGTGGGCACCGAGGAAACCTCCAACTTCGTGCCCATTATCAACCAGATCCGGGCGGCCCGGCCCGTGCCCGAGCTCGTCTACTTCGGGGGCATCTACAGCCAGATCGGCCCCTTTGTGAAGCAGCTTCGCGAGCGGGGGGTCAAGACCCGGCTCATGGGTGGGGACGGGTTGGACTCCAGCGAGTTCGTCCGCCTGGCGGGTAAGGAGAACGCCGCTGGCACCTTCTACACCACGGTGGCCGGCCCGGTTTCCGCCTTCCCCAAGGCCAAGGCCGTGGCCCAGCGCTTCAAGCAGAAGTACGGCAAGGACATGGAGGGCTTCGGCATCTACGCCTACGACTCCGCCAACGTGATCCTGGCCGCCCTCGAGGCCGCCATCAAGGCCGCGGGGGGCAAGAAGCCCACCCGGGAGCAGGTGGCTCAGGCGGTGCGCCAGGTGAAGATGGAAGGCCTGACCGGCACCATCGAGTTTGACGACAAGGGCGACAACAAGAAGGCCAAGTACTTCGTCATGCAGGTGGCCTCCACCGGCAACTGGGCCGACAACAAGCTGATCCGCGTCATCGAGATGGCCGCTCCAGGAGCCAAGTAAACTGGGATTCCAACCCAAGGGGGTGGCCTTTAGGCCACCCCCTTGGCCCGGAGAAAGGAGGCACCTTGCTGGAGCAAATCCTAGCCCTACTGCCCCAGGTGATCTTCGACGGGTTCATCCTGGGCTTCGTCTACGCCATGGTGGCCCTGGGGTACACCATGGTCTACGGCGTCTTGGAGCTCATCAACTTCGCCCACTCCGAGATCTTCATGATCGGGGCGGTGGTGGGGGTGGAGGTCTTCCGCTACCTGGCTCCCCAGGTGGAAAGCGGTTTCCTTCTTCTCCTTCTCGCCCTAATCCTGGGTGGGGTGGTGGCGGGGATCACCGCCATCCTGGTGGAGCGCTTCGCCTACCGCCCCTTGCGGGCCCGGGGCACCACCAACCGCCTGGTGCCCCTCATCACCGCCATCGGGGTTTCCTTCATCCTCCAGGACCTGGTGCGCTTCATTGAGGGCCTTTGGCACAACGAGTTCTTCCTGCGCATGCGTACCGTGGAGGACCTCGAGGGCTCGGTGAGCCTCTTCGGGGGGGCCATCTTCGCCCAGACCAAGTCCTTCATCCTCATGGGGGTTTCCATCCTCATGCTGGTGGGCCTCACCTACCTGGTGAACCGCACCAAGCTGGGGGTGGCCATCCGCGCCGTGGCCCAGGACCTCCACACCGCAAGTCTCATGGGCATAGACCCGGACCGCATCATCTCCCGCACCTTCCTCATCGGGGGATCCTTGGGGGGTGTGGCCGGGGTGCTCTTCGCCCTGCAATACACCACCATCACCCCCTACGTGGGGTTCCTGCCCGGCATCAAGGCCTTCACCGCGGCGGTGCTGGGGGGTATCGGCAACATCCCGGGGGCCATGCTGGGCGGGCTCGTGCTGGGGCAGCTGGAAAACTTCTTCGGCACCTACCTTCCCATCCTCACAAACGGCAACTTCGGCACCGAGTATAAGGACGTGGTGGCCTTCCTCATCCTGATCTTCATCCTTCTGGTCAGGCCCCAAGGCCTTCTGGGACAGGTGGTCAAGGAGAAAGTATGAACGCCCTCTCCTTCCTTCTCAGCCTGGCCTACCTAGGCCTCGCCTTCCTGGCTCCAAGCCCGGTAAGCCACCTCTTCGGCCTGGCGGCCTTAGGGGTTACCGCCTTCCTGCGGCCTTCCCTGAACTGGCGAACCCTGAACCTGGCCCTCCTCACCCTGGCCTTCACCGTGGGCCTCATGCGCTCGGGGAACACCCTGGGCCTCATCGGCCTAGTGGGGATCCTGGTGGCCCTCACCACCCTGCCCCGCATCCCCACGGGAATCCGCGTACTCCTGGCCCTGGCCATCCTCCTCCTTTCCGTGCCCCTGGCGGGCTTCGCCAACACCTTCGTCTTTGAGCTCGGCATCCAGATCGGCATCTATGCCGCCATGGCCCTGGGGCTCAACGTGGTGGTGGGGATGGCGGGGCTTCTGGACCTGGGCTACGCCGCCTTCTTCGCGGTGGGGGCCTACACCTGGGCCATCTTCGGCAGCGAGCAGGCCAAGAACTTCATGCAGGGCAACTTCCCCCTCCCCGGCGAGTACATGTACCTCTTCATGGGGATCGCCATCGTCACCACCGCCCTAACCGGTCTGGTCATCGGCCTTCCCGCCCTTAGGCTTCGCGGGGACTACCTGGCCATCGTCACCCTGGGCCTGGGGGAGGTGGTGCGGATCCTGGCCAACAACCTGGACCACCCCATCAACTTCACCAATGGTCCCCAGGGGATCACCCCCGTGCAACGCCCCCCCATCGACTGGTTCCGGCAGCTGATGGCCACCCTGGGGGTGCACCTGGACCGGACCACCGATTACCAGCTCTTCTTCTACTTCCTGGTCCTCCTCATGATCGGGCTGGTGGTGCTGGTGAACGTGAACCTGGCGAACTCCCGCTTCGGCCGGGCCTGGGTGGCCATCCGCGAGGACGAGGTGGCCGCCCGCTCCATGGGCATCCCCCTCCTGCCCACCAAGCTCCTGGCCTTCATGACCGGGGCCGCCTTCTCCGGGGTAATGGGGGTGATCTTCGCCGCCCAGCGCACCTTCGTATCCCCCGAGTCCTTCACCCTCTTGGCCTCCATCACCATCCTGGGCATGGTGATCCTGGGAGGGATGGGATCCATCCCCGGGGCCATCCTGGGCGCTGCGGCCCTCACCATCCTCAACCTGGACGTGCTCAAAACCTTCAGCGAGTTCGTGCGCACCAGCCTGCCCCAGATCCCCAACCAGGTGGATCCCGCCAAGTACGAGCGGCTGGTCTTCGGCCTTATCCTGGTGCTGATGATGATCTTCCGCCCGGAAGGCCTCATCCCTGAGAAGCGGCACCGGGCAGAGATGGAGGAAGCATGAAGGCCCTCGAGGTCACCCAGGCCACCAAGCGCTTCGGCGGTCTGGTGGCGCTGAACGACGTGAGCCTCAGCGTGAACCAGGGGGAGATCTTCTCCGTCATCGGCCCCAACGGAGCGGGCAAGACCACCTTCTTCAACCTCCTAACCGGCATCTACCCTCCCGATGAGGGAAGGATCCTCCTATTCGGGAAGGATGTGACCGGCCTACCCCCGGACCGGATCGCCAAGGAAGGGGTAGGGCGCACCTTCCAGAACATCCGCCTCTTCGGGGCCATGACCGTGCTGGAAAACCTCCTGGTGGGCATGCACATCCACATCCACGTTCCCTACTTCCATGCGGTATTCCGCACCCCCCTGGCCCGGAGGGAGGAAAAAAGGGCCGAGGAGGAGGCCAAGGGGCTTTTGGAGTACGTGGGCCTCCTCCACCGCAAGGACGAGCTGGCCAAGAACCTGCCCTATGGGGAGCAACGAAAGCTGGAGATCGCCCGGGCCCTGGCCCTAAAGCCCAGGCTCCTCCTCCTGGACGAGCCTGCGGCGGGCATGAACCCCCGGGAAACCGAGGAGCTCCAGGCCTTCATTCAGCGCCTCAGGGAGGAGTTGGGGGTCACCATCGTTCTTATCGAGCACGACATGCGCCTGGTCATGCGCATCTCCGACCGCATCGCCGTGCTGGAGTATGGCTCCAAGATCGCCGAGGGGACCCCGGAAGAGGTGCGTACCAACCCCAGGGTCATCGAGGCCTACCTGGGTAAGGGGGCTGCGGGAGGTGCGGCATGAGCCTTCTGGAGCTTAGGGACGTCCACACCTACTATGGCCACATCCACGCCCTCAAGGGCATCTCTCTGAGGGTGGAGGAGGGGGAGATCGTGACCCTTATCGGCTCCAACGGGGCGGGCAAGAGCACCACCTTGCGCACCATCAGCGGCCTGGTCAAGCCCCGACAGGGGGAGGTCCTCTTCCAGGGAAGACCCATCCACCGCCTCCCCGCCCACCAGATCGTGGCCCTAGGGGTAGGCCACGTGCCCGAGGGGCGGAAGATCTTCCCCCGCCTCACCGTGGAGGAGAACCTGGAGATCGGGGCCTACCTGGAAAACGACCGCAAGGTGGTGCAGAAGCGTAAGGAGGAGGTGTTTGCCCTCTTCCCCCGCCTCTACGAGCGCCGGGCGCAGAAGGGGGGCACCCTGTCGGGCGGGGAGCAGCAGATGCTGGCCATCGGCCGGGCCCTGATGCAAAACCCCAGGATCCTCCTCATGGACGAGCCCTCCATGGGCTTGGCCCCGGTGCTGGTGGATTTCATCTTTGAAACCATCCAAAAGCTGAACCGGGAGGGTAAGACCATCCTCTTGGTGGAGCAAAACGCCCGCCTGGCCCTGCAGATCGCCCACCGGGGCTACGTCTTGGCCACGGGGGAGATCACCCTGGAAGGCCCGGCCCGCGACCTGGCGCAAAACCCCGAGGTGCAGAAGGCCTACCTGGGGGAAGGTTAGGCCGCGTCCCTTGCCTTATACCCAGGCTTGCGCTCCCTTATGGGAGCGCTTTATACTTGGTCCGGATCAAAGGGGAATACCCCGGAAAGGAGTGGTATGGAGAGGAAAATCCTTCTCGGCCTTGTGGTCGCCCTGGGCCTGGGGCTTGCTCAAAAGACCCTGGTCTTCGGCTCCAACGGGGAGCCGGTGAGCCTCGAGCCCGGCAACATCACCGACGGCATCTCCATCTACGTGCAGCGGCAGATCTACGACACCCTGGTGGACTTTAAGCCCGGCTCCACCGAGGTGACCGCTGGGCTGGCCACCAGCTGGTTCAGCTCCCCGGATGGCAAGGTCTGGACCTTCCGCCTGCGCCAGGGGGTCAAGTTCCAGGACGGCACCGAGCTGGATGCGGAGGCGGTCAAGTTCAACATCGAGCGCTGGTGGGACCCCAAGAACCCCACCCGCATCGACGCCGCTGCCCGGTACGAGATCTGGCCTGAGCTCTTCGGAGGCTTCAAGGGGGATCCGGGCTCCATCCTGAAGGATATCCAGGTGGTGGACAAGTACACCATCCGCTTCATCCTTAACCAGCCCTTCCCCGCCTTCCCTGCCGCCATTGGCTCGGGCTACTTCGGCATCGCAAGCCCCGCCGCCATCAAGAAGGATGGGGCCAAGTACGGCTCCCCCACGGGAAGCGCCGTGGGCACGGGCCCCTTCCGCCTGGTGGAGTGGCGCCCCGGGGAGCAGGTGGTCCTGGAAAAGAACCCCACTTACTGGAAGCAGGGCTTCCCCAAGGTGGACCGGGTGGTCTTCCGGGTCATCAAGGACCCCGCTGCCCGCCTGGCGGCCCTGAAGGCCGGCACCATTGACTTCACCACCGACATCCCCCCCGCCAACCTCAAGGACCTCGAGGCGGACCGCAACCTGGACGCCGTCTTCCGTCCCTCCTTCAACGTGGGCTACCTGGCCCTGAACCCCTCCCACAAACCCCTCTCCGATCCCCGGGTCAGGCAGGCCATCGCCATGGCGGTGAACAAGAAGGCCATCGTCCAGGCCTTCTGGGGCAAGCTGGGGCTCACCGACGGCCACTTCACCCCGCCCTCCATGAAGGCCTTCCAATCCCCGAAGGTCACGGACTTCGAGTTCAACCCGCAGAAGGCCAAAGCGCTCCTGGCGGAGGCCGGGTACCCCAACGGGTTTGTCCTGGAGCTTTGGTACATGCCCGTCTCCCGGCCCTACTTCCCCACCCCCAAGGAGATCGCCGAGGCCATGGCCGCCGACCTCTCCGCCATCGGCATCCGGGTCAAGCTCCAGACCAAGGACTGGGCCAGCTACCTGGCGGACCGCAAGAAGGCCCCTGGCTTCCAGGCCTACATGCTGGGCTGGACCGGGGACTACGGCGACCCGCAGAACTTCTACGATCCCCACTTCGCCTGCCCCATCGCCGACCTCTTCGACAGCGCAGGCAAGCCCCTTTGCGTGAAGGAGCTCGGCGACATCCTCACCAAGGCCGCCACCACGCCGAACCTCGTGGAGCGCAAGCGCCTCTACCAGCAGGCGGACGAGATCACCTTCAACCTGGCCCTCCGCATCCCCATCGTCCACTCCCAGCCCCTCCTGGCCAAGCGCAAGAACATCTCCGGCTGGGTGCCGAGCCCCTTGGGTTCCGAGTCCTTTGAGAGCATAGAGAAGCGCTAAGCGCTTCCGCCCCGGACCCCCTGCGGGGGGTCCGGGCTTTTTGAGGCGGACAAATGTGGAGCTACGTTTTGCGACGCCTGCTGGGCTTGGTCCCCGTCCTCTTCGGGATCACCCTTTTGGTCTTTCTGTTCCTGCAGCTCATCCCCGGCGACCCCGCCCAGGCCATCCTCGGGGAACGGGGCACCCCGGAGCAGCTTGCCGCCCTTCGGGAAAAGCTCGGGCTCAACAAGCCCCTATACGTCCAGTACCTCACCTTTGTCAAGAACATCCTCACCGGGGACCTGGGCACCAGCGCCGTGTCCACCATTCCCGTGGCCGAGGAGCTGAAAAGGCGCTGGCCCGCCACCTTTGAGCTGGCCCTGGCCGCCACCTTGGTGGCGGTGGTCTTTGGAATTCCCGTGGGCATTCTGGCGGCGGTACGGAAAAACAGCCTTTTGGACACGCTTTCCATGAGCCTCTCCCTGGTGGGGGTTTCCATGCCGGTCTTCTGGCTGGGCCTCCTCCTGGTCTATCTCTTCGCCGTGAACCTGCACTGGTTGCCCACGGGGGGAAGGCTTTCCACCGACTTGGCCATAGATTTCCGGCCCATCACCGGTTTCCTGGTCCTGGACGGGATGCTGTCCCTGAAACCCGAGGTCCTGATGGATGCCCTCAGGCACCTGATCCTCCCCGCCCTCACCCTGGGTACCATCCCCTTGGCCATTCTCACCCGCATCACCCGTAGCGCCATGCTGGAGGTGCTCTCCCAGGATTACGTGCGCACCGCCAGGGCCAAGGGCTTGGCGGAGCGCCAGGTGATCCTGAAGCACGCCCTAAAGAACGCCCTCCTACCCGTGGTCACCATCGTCGGCCTGCAGTTCGGTACCCTTTTGGGCGGGGCCATCCTCACGGAAACCATCTTCTCCTGGCCGGGCATCGGCTCCTACATCTACGAGGGCATCCTCAACCGCGACTACCCCGTGGTCCAGGCCGGGGTGCTGGTGGTGGCCACGGTCTTCGTCCTGGTCAACCTCCTGGTGGACCTCTCCTACGCCCTTTTGGACCCTCGCATCCAGTACAGGTGAACCCATGGAAACCCCCACTCGTCAGGCTCTTCGGCGTTTCCTGAAATCGCCTTCCGGCAAGGTGGGCCTGGTTTTGACCCTCTTCCTGGTCCTTCTGGCCCTGTTCATCCCCTTGCTGAAGCCCTATGACCCCAGCACGGACCGGGACTACCTGAACCGGCTCAAGCCCCCCACCCTGGAACACCCCTTCGGCACCGACCACCTGGGGCGGGATGTCTTCACCCGGGTCCTCCACGGTAGCCGCATCTCCCTCCAGGTGGGCGTGATCTCGGTAAGCATCGGCCTTTTCCTGGGTACCCTCCTGGGCCTCCTGGCCGGGTTCTACCGGGGAAGGACCGAGCTTCTCATCGGCTGGCTTGCCGACCTGCTCCTGGCCTTTCCCGGAACCCTTTTGGCCATCGCCATCGTGGCCGTTTCCGGCCCCAGCCTGCAAAACGCCATGCTGGCGATCGGCATCGTGCAGGTGCCCGTCTACATCCGCCTGGCCCGCTCCATGGTCCTCTCCTTAAGGGAGCTGGACTTCGTGCAGGCGGCCATCGCCCTGGGGGCGGGGAATGGACGGATCCTCTTTCGCCACATCCTCCCGGGTACCCTGGCCCCCCTGGTGGTGCAGGCTACCTTGTCCATCGGCACCGCCACCCTCGAGGCGGCCGCCTTGGGCTTTCTGGGCCTTGGGGCCCAGCCCCCTGCTCCCGAGTGGGGAGCCATGATCGCCGACAGCTTCAAGGGAGGCTACGCCATGAACGCCCCCTGGACCATGATCTTCCCGGGGCTTTTCATCATGCTCACCGTTTTGGCCTTCAACCTCCTGGGGGATGGCCTCAGGGACGCCCTGGACCCGAGAAGCCGCTAAAGGCTAAAGGCGGCCTTAAGAAGGAGGCAAGCTCCAAAGGGGTATCATGGAACCATGAGAAAAGGCTTCCTCTTTCTCCTGCTCTTTTTGCCTCTCCTCAGCGCCTGCGAGCTTCTGGAAGGCACGGGCTACCGGGTGGCCGAGGCCCAGCTCCTCTTCCCTGAGGCCACGGAGCGCTGGACCTACTTCTACGGGGAGCCCCGGGAGGTCCGGCTCGGCACCCAGGTCCTCCGCCTGGAAAAGGCCTCGGGGGAAAGCCTCTGGGCGGTGCCGGGAGCCCTTTGGGTGGGGGGAAATCCCGTGCTCAGGGAGGTGGGACCTGCCCTCCGCCCCCTGGCCGAGGCGGTGCGGGGAATCCAGGGAAGCCTCCTCGAGGTCCGGGCCCAGGCCAACCTGCGCGCCACCTGGTTCTACGACGGGGTAGGCTGGGTCAGGCTTACGGGGAGCCTGAGGGAAGGGGAAAGCCGGAGCCTGGTCCAGCCCGCCCAGTACCAGACCCCGGACCTCTACGCCTTCACCGGGACGGAAACCCAGGTCCTCCTCCGGGAGATCCTGGCCCGGCGGGGGGGAAGGCAGGTGGTGGTCTTTGAGCTTTCCGATCCCGTCTTAAGGCCCCTGGCCTTTGACCCCATCCCCGATGGTTACCGGGTGGGGGCTCTGCAGGTGCAGTACGGGCTTAGAGTGGAGGTGGTGACCCCACCCCCTCCCGCCTACCGCATCCTGGAACGCGGGGCCAATGCCGCCTACCAGGAAACCGAGCCCAAGGCCTTTCTGGCCAACAATCCCACCCGCTTCGCCGAGGTCTGGAACCTGGTGGTGGCGAACCGCATCCCCCGCCCACCCGCCCCTAGCGTGGACTTCCGCACGAGGAGCGTGGCCGCCTTCTTCTGGGGCTTGAAGCCCACCGGAGGGTATGGCCTCGAGGTGGTGGGGGTTACCTATGCGGGCGGAACCGCCCGGGTCATCCTGAACCTGCAAAGCCCACGGCCCGGGGCCATCGTCACCCAGGCCCTCACCAGCCCGTACGTGATCCTGGAGCTGGAACGGGTGAGCCGCGTGGTCTTCACCGACCCTTCAGGGCGGGTCCTGGCCGAAGCGCGGGAGTAGCCTACCCCTTAAGGCGCCCACCAGGTACAAGGAGCCCGTGGCCAAAACGGGAACGCCATCCCCTTGCGCCGCCTTGACGGCCTCCCCCAAGGCCTCCCAGGGATCCTCAAAAAAGGGTTCCCCAAGCTCCCTTCCCAAGGCCCCCTCCCCCGCCCGGGTGTAGCGGACGCTTCTGGCCTTGGGAAGGAGGTGGGCCAGAACCCCCTTCACGTCCTTCCGGGGAAAGGCCCCAAAGACCAGATGGTAGGCGGAAAGCTCCCGGCTAAGGGCCAGGGCTGCCGGGGGATTGTGGGCTCCATCCAGGTACACCTCCACCCCCTCCAAAAGGAAGCGCTCCAGCCGGCCTGGATGCCTTGCCTCCCGAAGCCCTTGGGCAATGGCCTCCTCGGGGAATCCGAGGAGCCTCAAGGCCGCTGCCGCCAGCCGGGCGTTCTCCTCCTGGAAGGCCCCCTTCAGGACCGGTGGCGCAGGCAGGGCAAAAAGAGGGTCCAGGGGGTCCAGAAGGTAAAGGGGGCTTCCCCGGGTGCGGGCCACTTCCCGCACCACCTCCAGGCCTACCCCCCTGGCCCCGGTAACCGCCGGTACCCCCTTGCGGAAGGCTCCTGCCTTTTCCCGGGCCACGGCCTCCAGGCTCCCCCCCAGGGCCTCCAGGTGGTCCTCTCCCACGTTGGTGAGCACGGTGAGGGCCACCCGGGGAAGAACATTGGTGGCGTCCTTCTCCCCGCCCACCCCTGCCTCCACCGCGGCCCAGGCCACCCCTTTTTTGTGGAAGTGGTGAAAGGCCATGGCGGTGGCCAGGTCAAAAAAGCCGGGGGGTTCGGGCCAGGCTTCCTCCTTGGCCCAGGCCACAAAGCCCACCACCTCCTCCTCGAGGATCCACCCTCGGTGGGTGCGGATCCTCTCCCGGAAGTCCAGGAGGTGGGGGCTGGTATAGGCTCCATAGGGAAGCCCTGCAGCGCGGAAGGCCGCCTCCAGGTAGGCCACCACGCTTCCCTTGCCGTTGGTGCCCAGGACGTGCACCGCCTGAAAAGCCTCCTCCGGATGTCCAAGCCGCTCCAGAAGGGTCCTCACCCGGCTTAGGCCCCGCTCTCCCTGGCGGCGCTGGGCGAAGAGCCACCCCGTGGCCTCCTGGTAGGTCATGGCCTAGCCCTCCGCATACTGGAGCCGGTACAGGGTGGCATAGTAGCCCCCTTTCTGGAGGAGCTCCTCGTGGGTACCCTCCTCCACCAGGCGCCCTCTTTTGAAGACCAGGATGCGATCCACCCGGCGGATGGTGGAAAGGCGGTGGGCGATGATAATGGAGGTCCTTCCCTCCATGGCCCTGTAGAGGGCCTCCTGTAAGCGCCTTTCCGTTTCCGAATCCACGTTGGCCGTGGCCTCATCCAGGATGAGGAGGATATCCGGGTTGGCCAGAAGGGCCCGGACCAAGGCCAGAAGCTGCTTTTCCCCCGTGGAAAGCCCGGCCCCCCTTTCCCCCACCCGGGTGTGGTAGCCCTGGGGTAGGCGCAAAATGGCCTCGTGCACCCCCAAAAACCGGGCCACCTCCACCACCTTCTCCTCGGGGATGGTCTCGTCAAAAAGGCGCAGGTTGTCCAGAATGGTGCCCGAGAAGAGGAAGGGATCCTGGAGCACGATCCCCACGTGCCGCCTTAGGTCCTCCTGGCGGTAGTTCCGCACATCCTCCCCATCGATGAGCACCCGGCCCCTTTGGGGGTCGTAGAAGCGGGCGATGAGGCTCACCACGCTGGTCTTCCCCGCCCCCGTGGCCCCCACCAGGGCCACCTTCTCCCCCGGGCGGATGCGGAAGGAAACCCCCTTGAGCACCCAGTCCTTGTCCGTGGGCTCCACGCCCTTGGGGGTATAGGCCAGCCAGACCTCCTGAAACTCCACCTCCCCCCGGAAGCGGGCGATGGGCTTGGGATTTTCCGGGTCCTCGAGCTCCTCCTCCGTGTCCAAAACCCCGAAGATGCGCTCGGCGCTGGCCATGGCTCCCTGGAAGAGGTTGAACTTATCCGAAAGGTCCTGCAGGGGCTGGAAAAGCTGGCGGGTGTAGTCCACAAAGGCCACCAGAAGCCCTAGGGTGGCCACCCCCCGCACCACCTCACCCCCGCCGTAGAAGAGGAGGCCCGCCACCGCCAGATCCCCCAGGAACCCCACCACGGGAAAGAAGAGGGCAAACCAGCGCACGATCTCCACCCAGGCCCTAAGGAGGTCCCGGCTCAGGCGGTCAAACTTCTCCTCCCGTTCCCTCTCCTTCACAAAGAGCTGGATGGTCTCCACCCCGGAAAGGTTTTCCTGCAGGGCAGCGTTCAAGCGGGCCAGGCGCAGGCGCATCTCCCGGTAAGCGGCGCGCATGCCGTTCCGCACCCAGGCGGTGACCCAGAGGAGCACGGGCACCACCAGGAGGACCACCAGGGTGAGCTTGGGGCTTAAGACCATCATGAAGGCCAAGAGGCCCAGGATGGTAAAGAAGTCGGCGATCACCCCCACGAGCCCCCCGGTGATGAACTGGTTGATGGCGTCCACGTCGGAGGTGATGCGGGTCATGAGGCGGCCCACGGGGTTTTTGTCGTAAAAGCCCAGGTGGAGGCGCATGAGCTTGCCGAAGAGGGCGCTCCTTAAGTCGAAGAGCACCCTTTGCCCCACCCACTGGATCAGGTAGGTCTGGCCGTAGGTGGCGGCGAAGTTAACCCCCCGCACCAGAAGGAAGCCCAGGCTCACCCAAAGGAGAAGGGCAAAGCGCTCCGCCAGGGGCTTGGCCTCCTTGGGAACCAGGGCCCCGTCGATGGCCCACTTGAAGAAGAGGGGGGTGAGGGCGGCGGTGAGGGTGGTGAGGAGGAGGAAGAGAAGGGCCAAGGCCACCTGGGCCCGGTAGGGCCTCACGTACTGGAGGATGCGGGCGAAGAGGACCCGGTCGAAGGCCTTGGTGTAGGCGTCCTCCTGCTCCCTATGGGAGGCATCCTGGCTCATCCCTCCACCTCCCCTTCCACCTCCATGCGCTGGATGCGGTCCAGCTCGGCATAGAGGCCCCCGGCCTCGAGGAGGCTCTCATGGGTGCCCTCCTCCACGATCCTTCCCTCGTCCAGAACGATGATCCAGTCCGCATGGCGCAGGGTGGCGGTGCGGTGGGAGATGAGGAAGGTGGTCTGACGGCCCAGGACGCCTTTCAAGCCCTGAAGGATCCTGGCCTCGGTTTCCGTGTCCACGGCGCTTAGGGCATCGTCCAGGATGAGGATCTTGGGCCCCTTGGCCAAGGCCCGGGCCAGGGCCACCCGCTGCCGCTGGCCACCCGATAGCGTCACCCCCCGCTCCCCCAGCACGGTTTCGTACCCCCTGGGGAAGGCGAGGATCTCCTCGTGGATGCCGGCAAGCCTCGCCGCCCACTCCACCCGCTCCCGATCCAGGGTTTCCAGACCGAAGGCGATATTTTCCAGAATGGTTTCGCTAAATAGGAAGGGTTCCTGGGGGACCACCCCCACCGCCTGGCGCAGGGTGGCCAGGGGGATCCTCCGCGCCTCATACCCCCCCACGTAAACCCGTCCCTCCGTGGGGTCCATAAGACGGGGTACGAGGGCGGCAAGGAGGCTTTTCCCCGAGCCCGTGCGCCCGGTGATCCCCAGGGTCATGCCCTCGGGGACGGTGAGGGTGAGGTCCTTAAGAAGCCAGCGCCCATCCCGCCAAAGCCCCACCCCCTCGAGGCGCACCTCCCCGGAAAGATCGGCCACGGAAAGGGGCAGGGGATCCTCGTCGCGAACGGCGGGCTCCCGGTCCAGAAGCTCCAAAAGCCTTTTCAAGCTGGTGAAACCCCGCTGGTACATGGCCATCACCCAGCCGAGGCCCAGAATGGGCCAGGTGAGCTGGGCCAAATAGGCGTTGAACTGCACCAGCTGGCCCACGCTCATCTCCCCCCGGACCACCATCCCCCCGCCCACCCAGAGGACGGTGAGGAAGGCAAACCCCATGAGAAAGCCCAGCAGGGCCTGCATGGGCCCCTCCACCTTGGCCAGGGCCAGGCTCTTGCCCATGTAGATGCGGTTCAGCTCCTGGAAGCGGGATAGCATGCGCCCTTCCAGGGCGTACCCCTTCACCACCCGGATGCCGCTAAAGGCCTCCTGGGCCAGGGTGCTGATCTGGTCAAAGGCCTCCTGGGCCTCCCGGTAGCGGCGGTCGATGAGGCGCAGGAGGTAGAACATGGCCAAGGCGATGAAGGGAAGGATCAGGCTGAGGTAAAAGGCCAGCCTGACGTTCACCGCATACATGGAGAAGAAGGCCAGGAGGACCAGGAAGGAAAGGCGGCTACCCATCATGATCCCCGGCCCCACCATCTCCCGCACCGCGGAGAGATCGCTGTTCAAGCGGTTCATCAGGTCCCCCACCCGGGTGGCGTGGTAGAAGGAGCGGTCCAGGCGGAGAAGGTGGTGGAAGAGATCCTTCCTGAGGTCGTACTCCACCAGGCGGCTGGCCACCACCGCCAGCCGGCGCATGAAGAAGGAGAGAAGGGCGCTGATCCCGGCGGAAAGAAGCAAAAGGGAGGCATAGCGCCCGTAGGGCCCGCCATGACCCAAGGCATCCACGGCCAGGCGCAGGAAGTAGGGGCTCAGCACGAAAAAGAAGATGGAAAGAAGGCCCAGCAGGACCCCCAGGGCGTACCGCCCCCGGTAAGGGTAGAGGTAGGCCCCCAGGCGGCGGAGGGAAGCGACTGACCAACCGGTCATAGCCATGAGTTTACCCTAATCCGGGCGGGCGGAAAAAAGACCCGGCCACACCGTATACCCGTTCTCGTCCCATTGCACCTCCTAGTGTCCCAGAACCTCACGGGGGCAAAGGATTTTCCAGGGTCCCCACCCTGGCGAAAGCCAGGGGTGTGGCATTAGCCCCCCTGCATCTCCTCCTTCAAGGAGCGCAGGGCCTCCTGCCAGTCCTCCCCCAGGGTGACCAGGCGGTGGGGCTTGGCAAGCCGCCGCACGGCCTTGCGCAAGATCCCGGGAATGGGGGGACAGGCGTAGGAAACCACCAGCAAAAGGCCCTTCACCCGGCCCAGGCGGTGGAGGTAGTGGACCATGCCCACCAGTTCCCGGTCGGTGGGAAGGTCCATGGGGAGGAGCCTATCCCCCTCCTCCCTGAGCTTCTCCGGGGGCAGGTCGGGGAAGTAGGGGATGAGCCCCTCCCGGGCCAGGGCCTCCTCCACCGTCCTCCGGAAGGACTCCTCCTCGAGGAGGTAGGGCTGGGCCACCACCCCCACGCTCCCCAGGGGGGTCTTGAGGGGAGGAGGAGGTTTCAAAAGGCCCCGCACCCGGTCCAGGGCCCGCCCCACCAGCATGGGGTTCTGGGTGAGGAGGTGGCCCACCTCCCCCGCCCGGCCCAGGACCCGCTCGGAGAGCTCTGCAGGCACCTTGAGCACCGGGGGAAGCCCCGGAAAGTAGCGGAGGAGGGTGGCCTCGAGGTCCAGAAGCCACGGGCACTGCCCCCCGCCCTTTTCCGACTCCATCCCTCCTTGGAGGTCGGGAAGGAGCAGGTAATCCACCCCTTGGGCCTTCAGGGCCTCCACCTGGGCCAAAAGCTCCTGCACCGGCAGGCAGTAGGGCTGGTGGCGGGCAGGCGGCACCTCCACCCGCACCACCTCCACCCCCAAGGCCTTTAAATACGCTTCCCAAAAGCCCAGGTATCGCCGGGACAGGAAGCCCCTCAGGACACCCACGCGCATACGCCCTATCCTACGCCAAGGGCCTTTAAAAAAGCCAGAAGCACCTCCCGCCCCTCCCAAAGGCTTTGGGGAAGTACCCATTCCTCCGGGGTGTGGGCCCCACCCCCCCGGTACACCCCCAGGGCCAAGGCGGGGATACCCCGTTCGATGGCGGCGCTGGCATCGGTGGAACCCGGCTGGAACTGGGGCCTTTCCCCGATCTTGGCCAGCGCCACCTCCGCCGCCTGCAGGAGCTTAGGCGTGGCGGTGCTCCCCGCAGGCCTCGTCCCCAGGACCTCCGAGGAAACCTCCACCCCGTGGAACCTGGCCACCTCTTCCAGGACCTCCTGGGCCTTGTGGTAGAGGGTGCGAAGCGCCTCCTCCTCCAAAGCGCGGATCTCCAGCAAGGCCGAGGCCTCCTTGGGGATGGCGTTTACCGCCTCGCCCCCCCGGAGGCCGCTGGCGTTCAGGCTGGCCTCGCTCCCCACCTCCTTGAAAAGGGTGTGTAGCCGGGAAAGCCCCTCTGCCAGGGCAAACACGGGATTGGGAGTCCCCCTGTCCCCCCAGGCGTGCCCCCCCCGGCCCAGAAAGGTGATCCGGAAACGGACCGAGCCCAAAGCCCGGTCCACCACCCCCGGCAGATACCCATCCACCGCCACCACTACCTCAGGAGCCAGGGTTTCCACCAGGGCCCGTGCCCCCTTGAGGTTCCCCAGGCCCTCCTCCCCCACGGTGAAACCCCGCACCACCCCGGGCATCTCGGGAAGGGAGAGGAGGACGGCCACCCCGCTGGAGTTGTCCCCCACCCCGGGGCCATAGAGCCTCTCCCCCACCCGCCTCGGGGGCTTTGGCGGCAACACCGTGTCCAGATGGGCGAGGAGGAGCACCGGCCCCTCCCCCGCCCACACGTTGCCCAGGCCATCCCTTCGGGCCCTGGGCAGATGGGCGGCCACGAACTCCCCCCGCGCCCCCTCCCCCGCCAGGGGGGAGAGCTCCAGAAGAAGCCGCACCGGGTCCACTACTCCTGGGGCTCGGGTCCGGCCAGCCCCTCCCGTATGGCGTAAAGGGCCGCCTGGGTGCGGTTGTTCAGGTGGAGTTTCTGGAAGATCTCGGAGAGGCGGTTGCGCACGGTCTTCTCGGAAAGCTGAAGCTCGGCGGCGATCTCCAGGTTGGTGTAGCCCTGGGCCACCAGCTTGAGGATTTGGATCTCCCTCTCGGAAAGCTCCGCATGGAGGGGAAGGCTGGACTCCTTCTTGGCCCGGAAGTCCTGGATGATCCGCCCGGCCAGATCGGCATCCAGGAGCACCTCCCCGGCGTGCACCCGGCGGATGGCCCCGATGAGTTCGCTGGCATCGGTATCCTTGAGGAGGTAGCCCCTGGCCCCTGCCTTTACCGCCTCGAAAACGTAGGCATCCTGGCGGTACATGGTGAGGATAATCACCTTGGCCTCGGGCCACTCCTTGAGGATGGCCTGGGTGGCCTGCACCCCATCCAGGTTCGGCATCTGGATGTCCATGAGGATGACATCCGGCCTGGCCTCGAGGGCATGCCTTAACGCCTCCCAACCGTCCTTGGCCTCGCCCACCACCCGGAAATCCCCTTCCGCCTCCAAAAGGCTTTTGAGCCCCTGGCGGAAGAGGGCATGATCGTCCGCTAACAGTACCCGAATCACCCCTCCATCTTAGCGCTGGTGGGCTTGGTGTAGGGTGAAAGGGTGAAGGTTCTCACCGTGGAGAAGCTGGTGCCGGGAGGTTATGGCCTCGCCCGCACCGAGGAAGGAGCCGTCCTCATCAAGGGGGCCCTGCCGGGGGAGGTGGTGCGGGGAAAACCCGTGCGCCGCAAGGGAACCCTTTTCCTGGAGGAGGTGGAGGTGCTCACCCCCCGTCCCGACCGCTACCCCCACCCCCTCCCCCCTTCCGCCGACCTGCCCCTAGCCTACGAAAGCCAGCTTCCCCTGAAGGAAGGCCTGGTGCAGGACGCCCTTATGCGCATCGCCAGGCTTTCCCTTTCCCTGGCCCCCATCCACCCCTCCCCCAGGCCCCTGGGCTACCGTACCGCCGCCCAGTACGCCCGCCATCCCCTGGGGGGCCTGGCCTACCGCCTCCCGGAAACCCAGGAGCTTTTCCGGCTGGAGGAGGACCCCCTTTTGGCCGAGCCCTTAGCCTGGGCCTTCTCCCTTCTCAAGACCTGGCCCTTGCCGGTGGAGGAGGTGGCCTTAAGGGGAAGCCTCCTCGAGGGCCGGGTGCTCCTCGGCCTCATCGGAGGCAACCCGGAAAGCCTCAAGCGCCCCGCCAGGGCCCTGGTGCGGGAGGGGTTCGCCGGGGTGGTCTGGGCCGAACCCTCCCCCAAGGGCCGCTTCCGGGGAAGGGTCCAACCCCTTTACGGGGAAAGGACCCTGCTGGAGCGGTTCGGCCCCCTCACCGCCACCGTGAGCGTGGAAAGCTTCAGCCAGGTGAACCCCTTGGCCATGGGGGAACTCCTGGAGGAGGCCCTGAACCTGGTTTCCGGCGGGAAACGGGCCCTGGAGCTCTATGCGGGAAGCGGCCTTTTCTCCCTTCTCCTGGCCCCCCGTTTCCAGGAGGTGGTGGCGGTGGAGATCAGCAAGGAGGCCGTGCGCCGGGGAGAGGCGGATAGGAGGCGGCTTGGCATAGAAAACGTGCGCTTCCACCGGGGGGACGCCAAGGAGGCCAGGAATCTCGGCAGCTTTGACCTGGTGGTCCTGGACCCACCCCGCACCGGCCTTTCCCCGGAGGTGAGGGCCTACCTTTTGGAGTCCCGGCCCAGGGAGGTCCTCTACGTGGCCTGCGACCCCGCCACCTGGGCCAGGGACGTGGGAGAGCTGGTGGGGGGTGGCTACCAACTGGCCTTCGCCCGGCCCTACGACTTCTTCCCCTTCACCCACCACGTGGAGGTCCTCTCCCTCCTGCGGCTAGGGTGAGGGAAGGCCCTGGAAGAAGGGCGCGGGGTCCACGGGGATGCCGAAAAGGCGCACCTCGAGGTGCAGGTGGGGCCCGGTGGAAAGCCCCGTGCTCCCCAAAAGGCCGATGACCTGGCCCCCTTTCACCCTCTCCCCCACCCTCACCCTCCTTTCCGAAAGGTGCCAATACCCCGTGCAAAGGCCCATCCCGTGGCTTAGGATCACTGCCTCCCCCCGCACCCTTAGCCTTTCCGAAAGCACCACCACCCCCCCGGCCACCGCCCGCACGGGGGTGCCTAAGGGGGCAGCAAAGTCCAGGCCCTCGTGATAGGAGGTGAAGAGGGTGCCGTAGCGCCGACGGGTACCGAAGGCGCTGGTGATGCGCCCACCCTCCAGGGGCTTCAGGAAGCGGGAAACGGTCAAGGGCCCTTCCCTCGGGCAGGCCCCCACCACCTTCTCCCGCTCCGCCTTCAGGCCGGGATCCTTAAGAAGCTCCTCCAGGGATGGGGTCAGGGCCAGGGTTTCCCGGCGGTAATCTCCCGGGGCCACCTCGAGGGTAAGAGGGCTTTCCTCCCCCTCGAGGACCAGGCGTAAGGGATACCCTTTGGGCTCCACCAGGGCTCCCACGGCTAGAAGAGCCCAGAGGCCCTTCTCCCCGGGCACCAGGGGGTAGCGCACCCCCAAGAACTCCGCATACCCCCAGGTGTATCCCTCCACCCAGAGGGCAAAGGCCCGGCCCTGGATCGGGGGGAAATAAACCAGGCTTCCCCTGGGCAGGGCCACCTCCACCCCGGGGCGCACCCGGAGCACCTGCCCGGCCCGGATGCGGCTGGGATCCTTAAGGCCGTTCAGGCGGGCCAGCTCCTCCACCGTGGTGCCGTAACGGCGGGCAAGGGAAAAAAGGGTTTCCCCGGGGGCCACGGTGTGCCAAAGGGTAGCCCCCTCCAGGTGGCTCCTTTGGGGCGGATTGGGACCCACCTGGGCCAGGGCCAGAAGCCAGAGGACCACCAGGGCCAGGAACCTGGGCATGGGCTTATCCTATGGGCAAAGGAGCCTCTATGGTGCTGATCCTGAACGGACCCAACCTGAACCTTCTGGGCCAGCGGGAGCCCGAGGTGTACGGGCGCACCACCCTCGAGGAGCTGGAAGCCCTCTGCGAGGCCTGGGGTGCGGAGCTGGGCCTGGGGGTGGCCTTCCGCCAGAGCAACTACGAGGGGCAGCTGATCGAATGGGTACAGCAAGCCCATCGGGAAGGGTTCTTGGCCATCGTCCTTAACCCCGGAGCCCTCACCCACTACTCCTACGCCCTTCTGGACGCCATAAGGGCCCAGCCCCTTCCCGTGGTGGAGGTGCACCTCTCCAACCTCCACGCCCGCGAGCCCTTCCGCCAGCACTCGATCACCGCAGGAGCCTGCCGGGGCATTGTCTCCGGGTTCGGGGTGCTTTCCTACAAGCTGGCCCTGGTCTACCTGGCGGAGGTCCTGGAGGTGGGAGCCCCCTAGGGCTCCATCCCCTCCTGGCCGGGGAAGGCCCCGGCGGGGAAGTTGCTATACTTAAAGGAGGCGGAAACGCCCAAGGAGCGCTATGTCCCAGGTTCTGCCTGTAGAGATCACCGAGGAACTTAAACAGAGTTTCATCAACTACGCCATGTCCGTCATCGTGGACCGGGCCCTGCCCGACGTGCGGGACGGGCTCAAGCCGGTCCAGAGGCGGATCCTCTTCGGCGCCTACCAGGAGGGGGTGCTCCCGGGCCGGAAGCACGTGAAAAGCGCCAAGATCGTGGGCGAGGTCATGGGCAAGTACCACCCCCACGGGGACGCCGCCATCTACGACGCCCTGGCCCGTCTGGCCCAGCCCTGGAACCTGCGCTACCCCCTGGTGGATGGCCAGGGGAACTTTGGCTCCTTAGACGGGGACCCTCCGGCGGCCCAGCGCTACACGGAGGCCAGGCTCTCCCCCCTGGGGGCGGAGATGCTTCTGGACATCGACAAGGAGACGGTGGACTTCCGCCCCAACTACGATGGCTCCCTTAAGGAGCCCGAGGTCCTCCCCTCCGCCATCCCCAACCTCCTGGTAAACGGGGCGAGCGGCATCGCCGTGGGCATGGCCACCAGCCTTCCTCCCCACAACCTCTCCGAGGTGGTGGATGCCCTGGTGGCCATGATCGACAACCCCGGGATCACCCTCGAGGAGGTCATGCGCTACCTCCCCGGCCCCGACTTCCCCACCGGGGGGAAGCTCTCCCGGAAAGGCATCCAGGAGGCCTACGCCACGGGACGGGGAAGCCTCAAGGTGCGGGCCAAGGTGCGCATCGAGGAGAAGGGCCAGAGGCCCATGCTGGTGGTCACGGAAATCCCCTACCAGGTCAACAAGGCGGGCCTCATCGCCCAGATCGCCGCCCTGGTCAAGGCCAAGAAGATCGAGGACATCGTGGCCCTGAGGGACGAGTCCGACCGCCAGGGCCTGCGCATCGCCATAGAGCTCAAGCGGGGGGCAAGCCCCCAGGTGGTCCTGAACCAGCTCTACAAGCACACCGCCTTGCAGACCTCCTTCACGGTGAACCTCCTGGCCATCGTGAACGGGGAGCCCAAGGTCCTCCCCCTTCTCTCCCTCATGCGCCACTACCTGGACCACCGCAAGGAGGTGGTGCGCCGGCGGAGCCTCTTTGACCTCAAGAAGGCCGAGGAGCGGGCCCACGTCCTGGAGGGCCTCCTCATCGCCCTGGACCACATCGACGAGGTCATCGCCTTGATCCGGGCCTCCCAGGATGCCAGCGAGGCCCGAAAGGGGCTCATGGAGCGCTTCGGCCTCAGCGAAATCCAGGCCCAGGCCATCCTGGACATGCGCCTGCAACGCCTGGTGGCCCTGGAGCGGGAAAAGCTCTTAGAGGAGTACCGGGAGCTCATGGAGGAGATCGCCCGGCTTAAGGCCATCCTCGAGGAGGAAGGGAGGCTTTGGGCCGAGGTCAAGAAGGACCTCCTTAGGGTCAAGGAGAAGTACGGGGATGCCCGGCGCACGGTGATCACCGAGTTCGAGGAAAGCTTCAACCCCGAGGACCTCATAGAGGACGAGCCCATGGTCATCACCCTCACCGCCCAGGGCTTCCTAAAGCGCCTTCCCCTGGAGAGCTACCGGGCCCAGGGGCGGGGGGGGAAGGGGCTGATCGCCGGCAAGACCAAGGAGGAGGACGAGGCCATCCAGGTCTTCGTGGCCCAGGCCCATGAGGACCTCCTCCTCTTCACCAATCGGGGCCGGGTCTACCGCCTGAAGGTCTACGAGCTACCGGAGATGGGCCGCCAGGCCCGGGGGGTGCACGTGAAGACCCTTCTTCCCCTGGCCGAGGAGGAGGAGGTGGCCGCCCTGCTTTCCGTAAGGGGCCTGGACGGGGAGGGCTACCTGGTCTTCGCCACGGAACGGGGCCTGGTGAAGCGCACCGCCTTAAGGGAGTACCAGAACCTGGGGGCGGCGGGGCTCATCGCCATCCGCCTCCTGGAAGGGGATCGGCTGATCGGGGTGGCCCTTTCTGACCCCGAGGACGAGGCCATCCTGGCCACGGAGGAGGGGCAGGCCATCCGCTTCGCCCTGGAGGAGGTGAGGGCCACGGGCCGGGACAGCCAGGGGGTGACGGGGATCCGCTTCAAGAAGCCGGGCGACCGGGTGGTCTCCCTGGTAACGGTGAAGCCCGGGGAGATGGTGGACCTCCTGGCGGTGAGCACCCGGGGCTACGGCAAGCGCACCCCTCTCGCCGAGTACCCCCTGCAGGGCCGGGGGGGAATGGGGGTGATCACCTATAAGGTTTCCACCAAGGTGGGCCGCCTGGCCGCCCTCCTCAAGGTGCGGGGCACGGAGGACCTCCTGGTCCTTTCCAAGAAGGGCCTGGCCATCCGCACCCCCGTGGCCGATATCCGCCAGTACTCCCGGGACACCGCCGGGGTCAAGGTGATGAACCTCCCCGAGGACGACGAGGTGGTGAGCGCCTTCGCCGTGGAGGAGGAGCAGTGATGGAGGAGGTGGTCCTGATCACCGCCCCCAGCGAGGAGGTGGGCCGCACCCTGGCCCGCACCCTGGTGGAGGAGGGCCTGGCCGCCTGCGTGAACCTGGTGCCGGGCCTTACCTCCGTCTACCGCTGGCAGGGGGAGGTGGTGGAGGACCGGGAGGTCCTCCTCATCGCCAAAACCACCACCTTCGCCTTCCCCCGGCTTAGGGAGCGGGTTCTCTCCCTCCACCCCTACACCGTGCCCGAGATCATCGCCCTGCCCATCGCCGAGGGGCACGGGCCCTACCTGGACTGGCTTAAGGAGAACGTGCGGTGACCCCTGACATGCTGGACTTCCTCCGCGCCCTGCATGGGGCCGGGGCCAGGTTTTTGGTCATCGGCGGGTATGCCCTGGCCTTTTTGGGACGACCCCGTTTCACCAAAGACCTGGACCTATGGGTGGACGCCAAAGAGGCGGAAAAGGTCCTGGCCGCCATCCGGGCCTTCTTCGGTGGGGACGACCTTGGCCTCACCCCTTCCGATCTCGCCACCCCTGGGGTGGTCCAGCTGGGGTATGCCCCTAACCGCATCGACCTGGTGATTCTGGAAAGCCCCTCCTTTGATGAGGCCTTCGCCCGGGCCAGCAAACACACCGTCCAGAACGTAACGGTTTACGTGGTCCACCCCGAGGATTTCAAAACCCTAAAGGGGGCCTTTGGACGCCCTTTAGATCTGCGCGATCTGGAGGAGCTATGAGAAAAATCCGGCCCATCGCCCGCAGGTTTCCCCTCACCACCCCTATAGACGACCGCAGCGAGTGGCAGAGCCTGCCCCTGGAAGAGCGGCTTGAGGCCGTGTGGGAGATGGCCCTTTTCTGGGCGGAGCTGGAAAGGGAGAAGGCCAGGCGGGAGGGAAGGGAAGCCGAGATCGCCACGGACCGCCTTCTGCCCGTGGCGAGGAAACGCCCCCTGCCAAAACCGTAGCCGGGGACGATTTTTGTAACCCAAAGGTTTACAAAACCGGGAGGGCGTGCTAGTCTAGGGGCAAGGAGGCAGCCATGACCCAGGCCCGCGAAACCGTAACCTTCAAGCCCGGCGAGGTCATCCTGTACCCGGGGGTGCCGGGGCCCCGGGACCGGGTCTACCGGGTCCTCGAGGGGCTCGTGCGCCTCGAGGCGGTGGATGAAGAGGGGAACGCCCTCACCCTGCGCCTGGTTCGCCCCGGGGGGTACTTCGGCGAGGAGGCCTTGGCAGGCATGGAGCGCACGTACTTCGCCGAGGCGGTGACCGAGGTGGTGGCGGAGCCCCTCCCCAAGGAACCCCATCCCGAGGAGATCCGCCAGGTGCTCCTCAGCCTGGCCCAGGCCCTTTCCGAATCCTACCGGCGCATTGAGCGCCTGGCCACCCAGCGCCTGAAAAACCGCATGGCCGCGGCCATCCTGGAGCTGGCGGAAACCCCCTTGGCCCACGAGGAGCCGGAGGGCTTGGTCCTCCGCGCCACCCACGACGAGCTGGCCGCAGCGGTGGGGAGCGTGCGGGAAACCGTGACCAAGGTCATCGGGGAGCTTACCCGGGAAGGCTACATCCGCTCCGGCTACGGCAAGATCATCCTAAAGGACATCAGGGGCCTCAAGGAACTGGCCCAAAGCCGCGGGGACGGGCGCTAAAAGTTACCCCACACGGCCTTCCCCCGTGTGGGGATCCCGGGTAAACCTTGCCGCCAGCCCGCCCCGACGGGGGATTTTCCCGTAAACTGAAAGCCATGCGCCTGCGCCAGAGGTTCCTCACCGGGCTGGTTACCCTTCTTCCCCTTCTGGTCACCCTCTACTTTCTGGCCTGGGTGTATACCTATTCCGGGGGCTACATCCAGAGCTTCCTGCGCCTCCTGAACCTCGAGGTGCACCGAACCTACCAGCCCCTCCTACCCTTCGTGGGGCTCTTCCTGGCGGGGGTGCTCATCTACCTGGTGGGCACCGTGGCGGAAAACTACCTGGGCCGAAGGCTCATCGTCTCCCTGGAGCGCTCCCTTCTCCTCTTCCCCATCGTGCGGGACATCTACAAGGCGGTGCAGCAGATCACCCACACCCTCTTCGGCCACCAGGAGGTGAAGTTCAGCCGGGCCGCGGTCATCGAGTACCCCCGCAGAGGGCTTTACACCCTCTGCTTCGTGGTGCAACCGGTGGATGGCCGCCTTCCCCCCTTGCCGGAAGGGTACACCGCCGTCTTGGTGCCCACGAGCCCTGTGCCCGCCAGCGGCATGGTCATCCTGGTGCCCACGGAGGAGGTTATCCCCTTGGAGATCAGCGTGGAGGATGCCCTCAAGTACGTGGTTTCCGCAGGCTTCCTCCTCCCGGAAAAACCTTCAGGCTCCTTAACCTCCCTCCCACAAAGGGCCGGGCCCTCGGCGTAGAATGGAAGGCGATGCGTTCCCTGGCCCTCCTTCTCCTTTTTGTGGGGATGGTGTTGGCCGCCCTCCCTCCCCTCCTGGGGCCTGGACTCCCCCCGGGCACGGAGCTAAGGCTTTTCTCCCAGGACCTGCGCATCCTGCACGGGGCTTGGCGGGTGGAGGGCAAAAGGCTGATCCCCCTCTCCGCCCCCGTGCCCCCTAGGCTGGGCCAGGAGGTACAGCTTCTTCTGGTGCTCCCGGGGGACAAGCCCCGCACCTTTCCCGGGGTGGCCGACCGCGGGGATGTGGTCCTCCTGCAGGACAAGGAGCGGGTGAGCCTCCTTAGGCTCCTCAAGGAGGTTTATGGCCTCGCCCCTCCGGAAAGGCTCTGGCCATGAAGCGCATCCTGCTCATCGAGGACGATGCGGAGGTGGCCCGCCTGGTGGAGCTGGAGCTCAAGGAGGCAGGCTTCACCGTGGAATGGGCCAAAAGCGGCATGGAAGGCCTGGTGAAGCACCGCGAACGGAAGCCTGACCTGGTGGTCCTGGATCTCGGCCTTCCGGACCTGGACGGAGCCGAGGTGGCCCGGCGGATCCGG
>NZ_BAAJPG010000038.1:0-17542 GCF_057547025.1 Thermus sp. KWY1 | reverse complement strand
CCCCCCCGACGATACCCCCATCCTGGTCCTCACCGCCCAGGACGCCGTGGAGCGCAAGGTGGGCCTTCTTTCCGACGGGGCCGACGACTACCTGGTGAAGCCCTTTCACCCCGCCGAGCTCCTGGCCCGGATCCAGGTGCAGTTGAGGCACAGGGAGGGAAGCGAAGTCCTGAGTGTGGGGCGGTTGGAGCTCTACCCCAAGAGGCGGCAGGTTTTCTTTGGAGAAAAGGAGGTGCGGCTTTCCCCCAAGGAGTTCGAGCTCCTTCACCTGCTCATGAACCGACCGGGACGGGTGTTTCCCCGGCAGGAGATCGAGGAGAAGGTCTGGGGCAAACCCTTGGGCCGGGATTCCAACGTCCTGGACGTCCACGTGGCCAACCTCCGGGCCAAGCTCCGTGAGGCCGGGGCCTACGGCTACCTGCGCACGGTGCGGGGCCTGGGGTATGCGGTGCGCCCGGGAAGAGGCGAGGAGGAAACCTAGCCCGGACCCATGTCCTTCCGGCTTCGGCTTTTTCTGTCCTTCAGCCTCCTCTGGCTCCTCTTTTTGGTGGGGGCCCTGTACCTGGCAGGACAGGGGGTGGAGCGAGCCCTTAGAGGCCACCTCGAGGCCACCCTCCTGGGGGATGCCAAACGGGCGGCGGAGGCTTACCGCAAGGGGCAGACGGGGACCCTTCTCACCACCGGGGGTGTTTACCTACACCTCTATGCGGAGGATGGGGAGGCTCTGATCCTGACCCAGGAGGCCCACCGCCTTCCCCCTGAGGCCCTAAAGGGAGTGGGGGAGGTCCCCAGGGTCATCTGGCAGGGGGGTTTCGCCGCCGCTTTGGTGCGCACCCCCTTGGGCCTTCTCGCCCTCACCCAGGACACCGCCCCCATAGACCTGGCGCAAAAGGCCTTGAGGCGGGCCCTCCTCGAGGCCTTCTTCCTCCTTTTCCCCCTGGGCACGGCTTTGGTCTACCTCACCGCCCGCCTCACCGCCAGGCCTCTGGAGGAAGCCGCCAAGCAGATCGCCCGGCGCAACCCCGAGCGCCTGGACCCCGTTCCCCTGAACCTCCCCAAGGACGAGTTCGGCCGCATGGTGGAGGCGGTAAACAGCCTCCTCCTCGCCCTCAAGGAGGCCAAGGAAAAGGAACGGGCCTTTCTGGCCGAGGCCAGCCACGAGCTCAGGACCCCTCTCACCGTTCTCCTCGGCCACCTGGACCGCCTAAGGAGGAATCCCCAGGACCTCGAGGCCCTCCGTACCATGGAGGCCACCGCGGAGCGGATGCGCCGCCTGGTGGAAGACCTCCTCTCCCTGGCCCGAGGGGAGGCGGAGCGCACCTTAAACCCCCACATCGTGGACCTGAAGGCCTTAGCGGAGGAGGCCGCCCGGGAGTATGGGGTGGCCTTTCAGGGGGAGGCCCTAGAGGTCCTCGGGGACCCGGACCGGCTCTTACAGATGCTCAGGAACCTGATCGCCAATGGGGTGCGGGCCGCGGGGAGGGAAGGAGTCTGGGTGCGCCTCAAGCGGGAAGGGGGAAACGCCCTCTTGGAGGTGGAGGACCATGGCCCGGGAATCCCTGAAGACCTCCTTCCCCGCCTCTTTGAGCGCTTCGCCCGGGGACCCGGAGGAGGCACAGGCCTTGGCCTGGCCATCGCCCAGGCCATCGCCAAAGCCCACGGGGGGGAGATCACCGTGGAAAGCCAGCCCGGCCTGACCCTCTTCCGGGTGCGCCTTCCCCTTCTCGAGGAAGAGGCCTAGGGCCAAGGCATCAAGGGCCGGGTACCCGATGGAAGGCGTTGAGGAAGAGGGGAAGGGCCTGGGCCCGGGCCTGGGCCCGGGCCTCCTGCTCCCTCAGGGCCTCCTCAAAGGCCAGGGGATCCATGAGGAGATGGGGTAGCCTGAGCCAGCCCAGGTAGTACTCCCCTGCCTGCCCCGGGTAGGCCAGGCGGGCCTGCTCCTCGGGAAATAGCAGGGCCTCGAAGGCCAGGGGGGAGGCCCAAAGGGGGGCGTGGGCGGTGCGCTCGAGGAACTCCTTGAGCTTTAAGGGATTGCTGAAGAAACCATACCGCAGGCGCTCATCCAAGCTTTCCAGGCGGCCGAACCATCCCTTCTGGACAAGCTCCATACGCTTGAGGCGAAGCCGGGCATACTGGGCCAGGGAAAGCACCTCCCGGGAAAGCCCCAGGGCCACCAGGAGCCTCGAGGCCACCACGTAGTCCTGGTACTCCCGGTAGGGGTCCACACGTCCAGGATGCCACGGGGAAAGGGGATAGGATGGTGGTATGGATCGCAAGGGATGGGTCATGCGGGCGGTGGAGGCCTTGCGCTTTGCCACCTTCAAGGAGATCCAGCGCTACCTGGACGAAGAGGGGGAAGCCTTCTCCAAAAAGGAGCTGGAGGACACCCTGAGGGCCCTGGTAGCGGAGGGAAGGCTGGAGGAAAAAGAGGGTACCTACCGCCTGGCCCGCAAGAAGGGAGGCGGGGAGGCCTTCGAGAAACTCTTCGGGGACTAGCCCAAAGAGGGTGGGGGGGCGTCAGCGGGAGTAGTTGGGGGCCTCCTTGATGACCACCACGTCGTGGGGGTGGCTTTCGATGAGGCCCGCCATGGTCATGCGCACGAAGCGGGCTTTTTGCCGGAAGGTTTCTATATCCGGGGCCCCCACGTAACCCATAGCGCTCCTCAGGCCCCCCACGATCTGGTAGAGGACATCGGCCACGGGGCCCTTGTAGGGCACCATGCCCTCGATCCCTTCGGGCACCAGCTTCTTGGCCTCGGTCTCCCCTCCCCTACCCGGCTCCTGGAAGTAGCGGTCGGCGGAGCCCTGCCTCATGGCTCCCAGGGAGCCCATCCCCCGGTAGAGCTTGTAGCGGCGCCCGTCCTTCAGCACCTCCTCCCCCGGAGCCTCGTCGGTGCCCGCCAGCATGCTTCCCAGCATCACCGAATGGGCCCCCGCCGCCAAGGCCTTGGCTACATCGCCGGTGTACTTGATGCCCCCATCGGCGATGATGGGCACATCCAGGTCCTTTACCCCCGCCACCGCCTCGAGGATGGCGGAGATCTGCGGCACCCCCACCCCGGTCACCACCCGGGTGGTGCAGATGGAGCCGGGGCCGATGCCCACCTTCACCGCATCCGCCCCCCGTTCCGCCAGGGCCCGGGCCCCTTCCCGGGTGGCCACGTTGCCGGCGATGACCTCCACCTTGTCGCCAAAGGTTTCCTTCAGGTAGGTGAGGGCCTCGAGGATCCCCTTGGAGTGCCCGTGGGCCGAGTCCAGAACCAGGACGTCCACCCCTGCCTCCACCAGGGCCGCCGCCCTCTCCGGCAGGTCGCGGCTCGCCCCCACCGCCGCCCCCACCAAAAGCCGGCCCAGGCGGTCCTTGGCGGCGTTGGGGTACTGCTTGCGCTTCACGATGTCCTTTAGGGTAAGAAGCCCCTTGAGCCTACCCGCCTCGTCCACCAGGGGAAGCTTCTCCACCTTGTGCTTGCGCAGGATCTCCTCCGCCTCCTCCAGGGTGGTGCCGGGAGGAGCGGTGATGAGGCGCTCCAAGGGGGTCATGACCTCGGTGACGGGTCGCTTCAGGTTGCGTTCAAAGCGCAGGTCGCGGTTGGTCACCAGGCCAAGAAGCTTCCCGTAAAGGTCCACCACGGGAAGCCCCCCGATGCGGTACTCCCGCATGAGGCGCTCGGCGTCCTCGAGGGTGGCGGTGGGGGGCAGGGTGACGGGATCCTGGATCATCCCCGCCTCCGAGCGCTTCACCTTGCGCACCATGCTGGCCTGGGCCTCGATGCTGAGGTTCTTGTGGATCACCCCAAGCCCCCCTTCCCGGGCCATGGCGATGGCCATCTCCGCCTCGGTCACCGTGTCCATGGCCGCGGAAAGGATGGGGATGTTGAGGTGAAGCTTTTTGGTAAGCCGCGTCCTCACCGAAACCTCCCGGGGTAGCACTTCCGAGTACCCGGGGAGGAGGAGAACGTCGTCAAAGGTGAGGCCTTCGTAGAGGATCTTACCCTCGTACATGTCCTTCAGGCTATACGCCCCCCTGACCTCCCGTCTAGGGCCAAGACCCCGAAGTCCACCCCACGCAAAAGTCCCATTCCTTCGGGGACCCACTTTATCCGTTTATCCGGATACCCATATAATCAGCGCATGGAGCGCCACGAAGTCCCACGGGAAAGCCGACTCCCGGCGGAAGACCTCGAGCACGTCCTTAGGATCTTCTCCGCCCTGGCCGAGGCCACCCGCCTGCGCATCGCTTTAGGCCTTCTGGAAGGCGAGGAAAGCGTGGGCCGCTTGGCCCAACGCTTACAGCTTCCCCAAAGCACCACCTCGAGGCACCTGGCGGTATTGCGGGGATCGGGGGTGGTGGCCGCCCGCCGGCAGGGCACCCAGGTGTTTTACCGCCTTAAAAGCCATGTTGCGGACCTCCTCATCCAAGCCTTCGCCCACGCCGAGCACCAACGCCTGGGCCTCCCGGACCATGGAGCCTAGCCATGAGAACCCTTCCCCGCCTCCTCCAGAGCCTGCGTAACCCCCTCTTTGCCCGCCTGTACACCGCCCAGACCACCAGCCTGCTAGGCGATGCCTTCACCTGGGTCGCTCTGGCCCTTCTGGCCTTTGAGGTGGGTGGGGCAAAGTCGGCAACTATCCTGGCCGGAGCCCTCACCCTGCGGGTCACGGCCTTTGTCCTTCTCTCCCCGTGGGCCGGGATCCTGGCCGATCGGGTGGACCGGAGGAAGCTGATGGCAGGTGCGGACCTGGGGCGAATGGGAGTGGTAGGGCTTATGCCCTGGGTAGACGAGGTATGGCAGATCTACGCCCTGATGTTCCTCCTCAACGCCCTCACCGCCTTCTTCACCCCCGCCCACCAGGCGGCGCTGCCCCAGGTGATGAAACAGAAAGACTATGCCCAGGCCATTGCCCTATCCGGAGCCACCTACGAGGTCCTGGGAGTGCTGGGCCCTGGGATAGCCGGGGCCCTGGCGGGCCTCCTCGGAGCGCGGAACCTCTTCCTGCTAAACGGGATAACCTTCTTGTTCTCCGCCCTACTCATACTTACCCTGCCGGCAAGCCTCCGGGTGGAACGGGGAAAAACCCCCACCAGCCCCCTGGGCGATATTCGGGAGGGAACCCTTTGGTTGTGGCGGGATGGCCCCATGCGCTATGCCCTGCTCCTAGAGCTTTCGGCCGCAGTGTCCGGGGCCCTGGTATTGGTGGGCACCGTGGGCTTGGTCCGGGGAAGGTTAGGGCTAGGCGAGTTGGAATACGGCTGGACCATGGCTGCCTTTGGCATCGGGGCCACCTTGGCTGCCTTGGCCATGGGCGCTTGGGAAAACCGCATCCCCCGCACCACCTTTGTCCTTCTGGGTGCCTTGGTTTCCAGCCTGGCGGTTCTGCCCGCCGACTGGGCCTCCCTGCACCTGGTCCTTTTCCTATGGGTTCTGGCCGGCGCAGGCCAAAACTGGGTTAACCTGCCCACCCAAGCCCTGATCGCTGACCGGACCCCTGAGGTCCTCCAGGGGCGGGTTTACGGAGCCCACTTTGCCTGGAGCCACCTCTGGTGGGTTCTGGCCTATCCCGTTGCAGGATGGTTGGGAACGCACTTCCCTGGCGGAGCCTTCCTCTACGGTGGTCTCGTGGCCCTTGGCCTCCTTTTGGGGGTGGAGCTTCTCTTTAAATCTTGGAAAGGCCAAGGTAAGGGGTAGGCTTCATATCCCAGCAGACCCCCCAGCGAGCGCCTCCAACAAGAACCCCCCGGGAATCTCCCCGGGGGACCGTCCGTGGTGGGCGATGGTGGACTTGAACCACCGACCTCACGCTTATCAGCCCGCAAGGGAGGAGGGGTTAGGAACCGGGTTTGTGGCGGGGACGGGGTTTTTGAGCCTGGTTGGTCCCCGTTGGTCCCCGTTGGTTCCGGTTGTTTAGGTGTAGCAAGGTGTCAAGGGGGAGGGCCCCGGCGCGGTGGTCCTCCTCCATGAGCTGCTGGTAGACCTTGACGGTGAAGGTGGGGTCTGCGTGGCGCAACCTGGCCGCCACCACCTTGGGAGGGAGGCCTGCCCGGAGGGCGAGGGAGGTGTAGGTGTGCCGGAGGCCGTGGGGGGTGATGCGGGAGACCCCGGCCTTTTCCTGCAGGGCGTAGAAGGCCCGCTTGAAGTTGTTGTATTCCATGGGGGTTCCCCGGGTGGAAGGGAACATGAGCCCGTGGTCCTGCCAGTCCGGGGTGGAGGCGCGTTCTTCCTCCAGGCGCTCCCGCCACCAGGCGAGGAGGGCTTGGGTGTCCGGGTCCAGGTAGATGGGGGCCACGCTTCCCGGCGTCTTGGCCGGGCCCAGGGTGCCGTCCCGGCGCAGGGTGTGCCGGACGTGGAGCACGTCCCCCTCCCAGTCCTCCCACCGGAGGGCCAGGGCCTCCCCGGGCCGGAGGCCGGTGGCGAGCATCAGGGCGAAGAGGGGGTAGAGGCGGTGCCCCTTGGAGGCTTCCAGGAACCGGGCCACCTCCTCGGGCTTCCAGGCCTTGGCCGGCCGGACCGCCCCGCCCCGTGGGGGGTCCACGGCGTCCATGGGGTTTTGGTCCAGGAGATCGGCCCGCACGGCGTCCCGGAGGGCGGCCCGAAGAAACTGGTAGATGTGGCGGCGGTGGGAAGGGGAGAAGCCGGCGAGTTCGGCGAAGAAGGCGCGGAAGGTGAGGGGGTTCAAGCGGGAAAGGGGCAGGTGGGCTATAGGCTCCACGTGCCGCAGGTACACGTGGTAGTTGCGAAGGGTGGTGGGGCGCAGGTCCCGGGTGGCGGCCCGGTGCTCAATCCAGGAGGCCAGGTAGTCCCCGAGGCGGAGGCCGGCGGGGTCGGGCACCCAGCCCACCCCGGCCTTGGGGAGGAGGCGGGCCAGCTTTTCCGCCACTTCCCGCCGGGTGCGGCCATAGACCCACTTCTTGCGCTGGCGGCCGTCCGGGGTGTACCCGAGGGTCACGAAGCCCGCCCAGCGGCCATCCTTGCGCTGGAAGATGGAGCCTTCTCCCCTGCCTCGCTTGCGCTTCATCGCAGGAGCGGCGTGATGACCCTTTCCACCTGGGAAAGGAGCTGGCGGGCGGTGTTGACGTCACTCTGGGATGGGCTCCAGCAGTTGTAGCGAGCCTTCCGGCTTAGGCGATAGAACCTCCTGTAAGCGGCCACCAGGTCTTCGGGCAAACTTGACTGGGTCAGGTAGTCAAAGGTTTCCCCGTGGTCCTTCGGCTGGAGCCCGAGCTGGGCGAGGTAGGCCCGCACCAGATGGAGGGCCGCGTAGAACCTGATGGTAATAGCCCAGTCCAAGGCACCGGGATCGTTGGCTTCCAAGTTAATGGCTACGTCCTTGTTGTGCTGGGCCTGTTTCTTGTGGGCGCTGGGGTCAGGCATCCTCTTCCACGTCAAGCAGCACGGTGACCTTGTGCTTGCGGGACAGCCTGACAAACTCAACCGCAAGGTCGTTGTACCTTTCCTCCACGGCCTCTGGGCTTGGGACGTAGGCGGTAAAGACGTAGATAGGCCCCTCCTTCTCGGGCCTGTTGTACCTGGTGATGAGGTTGCGGGCCCTGTAGGCCTCTAGCAACGAGATGGCTTCGCCCAGGGCGCGGTTCACGGCCAAGTTTGATGTTACTTCTTCGTGAGCCCCGTTGACAGGTGTGGTGCTCACCATGGGCTTGCCGTTCCAGATGCTTTGGCTTTGGTGGATGTAGCTCATGCCCCCTCCTCTATCTCCTCAAGGAAGGCCTTCAGGTTCTCGTAGAGAAACCTGGCCTGCGTAGGGTCCAAGGCGAAAGCCCCCACTAGGGACTCGTGAAGGGCGTACTGGTCAGGCCCCGTGGGCAAGGGCATGCCGGAGAAGAAAGCCAAAAAGACCACGCGAATGTCCTTCCTGCGGCTGACCGTCACGCCGGTCACGTACAAGGGCGTGGCCTTGTTGGGGTCTGAAAGGGTGTAGCGATTGAGGGAAGGCTGGGTCAGGCCTTGGGGCTGTTGGGTCTCTTGGGGTTCGGGCATAGGGGCCTCCTTTCAGTTCCAGTCAGAAAGCCAGACCTTCAGCCGGCCATCTGCATCTGGCTTGATGAGGTAATAAGTGCTGAAGGCTTTGTTGAGCACTTCCTTGGGGGGCCTGTCTTGGCAAACCAGGGTTTGCCGCCACTTCTTGCTGACGTAGACTTCGGCCATGTCGGGCAGGGCTTCCACGGCGGTGATCCGCATGGGCTCAAGCTCTTCGGTCCGAAGCACGCACCCCCGGCTCTGGCGTTCCCGGATGAAGGGGAGAACTTTCCGTTCCAGGAAGTCTGCGAAGGCCCACTCGTAGAGGGGGGCCCAGTCGTTGGTGTTCAAGGCGTAGCGATAGGCTGAGTCGTAGCCTTTCGCCACGGCCTCGGGTGAGGAGACCGGGCGTTTGGCCTTTTGGGGCGAAGACCCCTGCGTCAAAAGGAAGAGGAAACCGAGGACTATCAGGATGGCGATGCCCACGTAAAGTGTTTCCTTCCGGGTTTGGGCAAGCCAGTTTTTGAAGTGGATCGCGAGGCCATCCCAAAATCCCGGAGACTTTGGCGCTTCCCAAAGACCGAGCTTGCGCATGGCGGCCTCGGAGGAAGCCGCATGGTAGAGAAGCCTCAACTCCTCGGGTCCCCAGGTCATCACCCCCAGGGCTTCGGCGTTTTCCAAGGCTGGCTTGGTGAACCCCGAGGGGCAGATGAGGATGCCCTTGTGGGCCCTATGGAGGTCTTTGGCCGCGTGGGTCAGCCTCACCAGGTTGGCATCTGCGGGCGTGGAAAGGTTTTTGCACTGGATGAGGTAGCGCTTGCCCTGGGGGCTTATGGCTTCCACGTCAAGGCCGTTGTCCGGGGCGTTGGTCTGGCTTGGGCGGGAGGCCTTCCACCCGGGCAGGCGGGCGAAGAGGGCGTGGACCACCACTTCAAGAAGCTCCCCCCTATCCGCCTGGACCAAATAGGCGGGGTCCTCAAGCAGTTTGAGCAGGGGATCGGGCCTCATTTGACTTCCCGGATGCTGATCTTCCGGTAGACCTCCCCGAGCACCTTGACCTCTTCGGGTTCCAGGATGGGGCCTTTGGGGTTATCGGAAACGAGGATCCAGCGGTTGCCCACCCGCCGGGCCCGCTTGATGGTGATGCCGTCCCCGATGATCTCCACGGCGTAGACCCGGCCTTCCCGGAGGTCCTTGAGGTTCTGGTCCACCAGCACCAAGTCCCCGTCCCGGAGGCCGTCTTCCTCCCCGGTGTCCATGGAGTCCCCTTCCACCTGGATGAGCACGGAGCCCGGGCGTACCAGGGGGCGGGGGACGGGCATGCTCCCGGACTCGGGCCAAGGCCGCCCCGCCACGCCGGAGCCCACCACGGGCACCCAGACCACATCCTCCCGGGGCTCCCCCGAGGGGCGGTAGACCAGGGGCACGTCCAAGCCCGTGGCTTCGGCGAACTCCTCCGGGGTCCAGCGGAGGGCGCTTAGCAGGGCAAGGAACTTTTCCGCCCCAAGATTGAGCGGGTGAACCCGGCCTACCTCGAGGTCGGAGATAGTTTTTTGCGAAAGGATATCGTTCGTGGCGGCTTCTAGGTCTTCTTGAGTGAGGCCAAGCTGCTTGCGGCGGGCCTTTATAGCCTCACCCCATGCTGGTCTTTGGATTGCCCTGGTCCCACCTTTCACCACCACACCACTAAGATAGAGCGTCATATACCACGTGTTTACCCCTTTGCTCGGTACTGATGCTTGACTAAACATTGAGGCTGAGGTATCCTCTGGGTGAAATGACGAGGCTTTTGACCACTAAGGAGGTCGCCCAGTTCCTTCGGAAAAGCCCTCTCTGGGTACGCCGCCAAATCCGTGCCGGGGCGCTTAGGGCGGTGCGCGTAGGAAGGGATTACCGGGTCAGGGAGGAAGACCTGGCTCTTTTTTTGGGCTTCAACTCTGATATATCGGTACCGATAGACCAGAGTGGGGAGGCAAAATGACCTCCCTCCTCGCCTTCTACTCCCTCCTCGCCCTCGCCCTCTACGCCCTGCTGGGCGTCTACGTGCGGGCCCGGTACGGCCAGCCCGGGCCCATCCTGGCGGCCGCCATGGCCTTCCTGGCGGGGCTCATGGCGGCGGTGCTGGTGGTGCTGGCCGTGGGAGGTGCGCGGTGAAGGAACGCAAGGGGTGGATCTGGCAGTGGGGTTTGGACGTTCTGGGCGGGCTCCTGGCGGGGCTCATCATCCTCTGGGCCCTGGTCCAGGCCCCCGTTCCGGGGAGGTGAGGCATGAAGAGGATTGAAATCCGCGAGCTGAAGGGGAAAGACATCCTGGTACTGGTGCGTTTTGACTGCGAGGAGTGTGGTGGAACAGGGGTCGTGGAGCATCCCCTGTGGAAGCAGTATTGGGACGAGTGGCGTGCCCTCGGGAAGCCCAAGAGCTGGCTTGAGCAGGGGCATATAGATACGTGGTTCAGCGAGAGGGGTGAAATCCCACCGGAAAAGGAGGAGATTGACTGCCCCTTGTGCGAGGGCACGGGCAAGCGGGAGGCGTGGCTTCCCTTGGCTCAGGTTTTGGAGGAACTGGGTTGCTTCTAGGGGGGAACATGCCGAAGCTCATGACGGTTGAAGAGGAGGCGGAATACCTGGGCATTCCCACGAAGCACATCTACGCGGCGGCGCGGACGAAGCCGGGGCATCCCTTTCATCTGCGGCACGTGAGGCTGGGCAAGCGCCTCTACTTCCGGGCGGAGTGGCTGGACGAGTGGACCGAGCGGGTGGCCTCTGAGCCTCCCGCGTCTGTCGTGCGGCTGGAGAGGAGGGCGGAATGACGCTCAGCGAGCAGATCCGGCGGTTGGAGCGGGGCCTACGGTTGGCCCTTTGGCGCATGGGCGTGGAGCCCGAGGCCACACGGGCCCGGGAGGCCTGGGAAGAGGCCAGGCGGGCGGCGGCGTTTGAGAAGAGCGCCCCCGAAGGGCGGGCCTACATGGACGCCCTGCGCCTGGTGAACGAGCTGGAGCTGTACGAGGCCCTGGCCGGGGTGGAGCACGTGCGGGTGCGCCCCGCCCCGGCGGATCGCCCGGGCGAAGCGGCCTTGGCCCGCCTCGAGGCCCTGGGGTACGAGGTACGCGTGGAGGACATCTGGGGCCCTCGGGATGGGGAGCGCTGGTGGTGGGCCACCGCCCGCTACGAGGGGCGGGAGGTGGCCCGGGCCATCGGCGCCACCCGGGAGGAGGCCCTCGAGGGCCTTTTGGGGGAGCTGGGACTATGAAGCGGCTGAAGCTTGAGGACCTGCGGCGGATCGCCAGGAGCCACTTTGACGACCTGCGGGTGGAGCGGCTAGAGGACTCCCTTAGGTGGGAGGCCTCCGGCCGCAACAGGCTTTTTGGGACGCTCTGGACGGCCACGGGCCGCACGGAGCGGGAGGCCCTGGAAGCCCTGCTGGGGATACCCCACAAGGAGGCGTCATGAGCCAGCTGAATCTCCCCCCGGACATGCCGGAGGACATCCGCCGGCAGATAGAAGACCTCGCCCAAAAGAACCCCGGCATGGCCCAGGGCCTCCTGCGCCTCTGGGAGGCGAAGCGGAAGCGGGAGGCGGGGGGCGTTTCTTGGAACAAGACCCCGGCTAAAACGCCTCAGGAGGCCCCCGAGGAGGAGCCCCCTTCCTCCGGTACCCCGGACCGGGCCGGCCTCGAGGCCGCCCCCCCTCAGCGCCCCACCCTGGCCAATACCGACTGGCGGGAGGTGCGCCGCTTTGAGTGGCAGGACCTCCTGGCAAAGGCGGGGAGCATTGTGGAGGCCCACGGCTACAAGGAGGTGCTGGGCCCCCTCTTCCCCCTGGTGCGCCTCCTGGTGGCCTACGCCATCCAGGAGGGGGCCCGCCTGGACCCCTCCCGGGAGGCCCACGTCTTCCTCCCCCAGTGGGAGGTGGCCCAGGCCCTGGAGGTCTCCGAGCGCACGGTGGAGCGGTGGCTCCACGACCCCCGCTATGAGAAGTACCGCCGCTACGCCCGCCACTGGATCGCCTGGGAGACCTGGATGACCTCAGGGCGGGCCCTGGAGCAGGAGGGGGCGGTGCGGGGGGGCACCGTGTGGCGGGTCAGGGTGCGCCCCGTCTACCGGGCCATCCGGGTCCTGGCCCCCTACCTCCGCCTCCCCTGGCGGGACCTGGAGGAGGACCGGCGGGAGGGCCGGACGGCCCGGGTGTTGAGTGCCCCCGACTCAATGTCGGGATATAAAGAGGGTCTTCTACTAGGTAAACCCCTAACCCTAAGGATCGTGGTAGGGAAGCCGTTAGCCACCTGGGAAAGCAAAAAAACCCCGTTACCTCTATATCCCGACACTGCCCGGACTTTCCGGGAACTGCTCCGACTCGCCAGCGTCCCGGGAGGCCGGAACGGCCGCCGGAACTGGGCCCAGCAGGCGGCGTCCGCCATCGCCGCCGCCCTGGGAGACCAGAAGAGCGTGCGCTTCTGGCTCCGGGTGGTCTGGGCCGCCCTCAAGCAGGCCCTTTACGGGGGAGGGGAGGGGGCTATGCGCCTTCTCGCCCGGGTGATCCACGTGGCCAGGGAGGCCAGGGAGGACGGCTTCGCCCGTAGCCCCGGGGCTTACGCCCAGGCCCTCCTGCGCCGGGAGGGGTACTGGGAGCTGGTCGCCCCCTTCCAGGCCTTCAAAGCGGGGGTGCCCTATGCGGGTTGATCGGGTGCGGCTAGAGGCGGTGGCGGATATCCTGCGGAACCATCTTCAGGAGGCCTTGGAGCAGCCTGGCCGGCGGGTCCGGTTCGTCCTCCGCACCTCTCCCAGCGATGGGGTGCAGGTCTTCTTGACCCACCGGCCTGATGGCCGGCTGGTCCTCGCCATCCGCCGGCCGGGAGGGAAGGAGGACCCTCGGGAGATCCAGGCCCTGGCCCGGCACATGGGCCTGGAGATACGGGAGGGGCCCATGGAGATGGTGGGCAGGGTACCGAGGCCAAGGGTTGGCCCCAGGAAGTACCTAGTGGCCTTCTGTGAACCTGGAAGGACGGGGTAGGATGGAGGAGGAGGAGAGAATGCAGACCCCCAGCCAGAGAGCCTTTGGACTGGCCCTCCTCCTGGGCATCGTGGCCTATTTCTGGTCCGTCTGGACTCCCAGGGTATCCCAGGCGGTTGAGGCGGAAGAGGCGGGCCCTTCCCCTGTGGTGGACCTCCAGGTGCCTCCCCAGGAGGAGTCCGGGGGCTGTCAGGGCCGCCTGACGGCCCTCTTCCGCTCCGGGGCCGAGGTGGCCTTCCACTACGAGGGGACGGCGGAAGAGGTCAGGGTGACCTGGCCAGGCGGCGAATACCGCGCCCGCACGGCGGACACCTGCACCGGCACGGAGTGCCGCTTCACCCTGCCCCGCCCGGGCATGGCGGACGTGAGAATCGCCCTAGACTCGTGCCCACCGGAGCCCGCCCCTTGACACCTAGAGGCGTGCTATGATGCGGGGGATGGAACTCAAAAAAGGGCGTCCAGGTAGGCGGCTTCTGAACCTCGCCACCCGCAAAAGAAACCCTATACCCATTGAGGCCCAGCCCTTAGAAAACCTCCTCTACGCCCTCCTGGGAAGCCAAGTGGCCGCCCGGTCCATCGCCCAGGCCCTGGACGGGGATATCCGCAACTTGCACGGCTGGGACATCCAGGACCTCATGGCCCTGCCCGGGGTGGGGGAGGGGGTGGCGGGCCGCCTCGCGGCCCTGGTGGAGCTGGTGAGGAGGCTCGTGAAGCGGTAAGGTTCACTTCGCCCTGGCGTTCCGGCCCGCCGCTTCGCCCTGGCGGGCCGGGCTTTTGTTGCCCGCCTCTGGACGGCAGGCTGAGGGCATGGCCTACCAGCGGGTGCCCGTGGACCCCAACGCTCCTCTTCGGCCGGGAAAAACCTACGAGATCGTGGCGGCCCACAAAGGGGGGGACGTTTCCCGGGTCACGCGGGCCAATTTGGAGCGGGCCCTTCAGGCTAAATACGGCCCCGGGGTCAGGGTGCTGGACTGGGGGAAGCGGGGGAATGACCTGGTGATCCGGTTGAAGGTGGAGGCCACGTCTTCCTCCGCCGGTACCTCTGACCCCTGGGCCGTGCCTCCCGCCTACGGCGGAGGGGGGTGCGGGTCCACCAAGTGCCCCCAGCCCATGGACTACCTGGGCGGGGGGGACATCTACCCGGCCCTCCTGCCCGCCCTGGCCCTCAGCGCCGCCGCGGTGATCGCCGTCCTCTATCTGGTGTGGCGCATCGTGGCCGAGCTGAAGGAGGCGGTGGAGCTGGTGCCGGCCCCGGCCCGGGAGGCCGCCGTGGCGGGCGCGGGGGTGGGCGTGGGGGCCCTCGGGCTAGCCGCCCTGGGCGTAGTGGCCCTGGCCCTTGTTGGTGGAAGGAGAAGGAGGGCGTATGCCTAAGCGGAAAACCAGGAAGACCAAGAAGAAGCGCTCTCGGAGGTAGACCATGCTCCGGCTCAAGCTCCCGGAGGAGGTCGTAGGCGAGAAGGCCGTCCTGGAGGAGGAGGGGGAGGCCAGAGAGGTGCAGGCCGTCCCCCTCCAGGGGCCTTTAGACCCCATTCTGGAGGCCGCCGTGGAGTCTCAGCCCATGGTGGCCGGGCCTAAAGAGGCCTCGCAGGAGGAGCCTACCGGGCCGGAACCCGAGCCCGAGGAGCCCCCCAGGGGCGCCCCTAAGAAGAGCCCCTTCGGCTTCCTCGCGGCCCTGGGGGCGGGGGCCCTGGTCCTCCTGGGCGTGGCCCTGGCCGGAAAAGGAGGTGCGAGTGCAAGCGGTAGTGGAGGAACAGGCGCAAACCCCACCCCCACCGCCCCCGGTGGAGGAAGCGGAAGCGGCCCCTTCATCTGGTAGCTGGGAGCCCCTAGGCGAGGAGGCCCCGGAAGACTTCTCTGAGCTTCCGCCGGCGGAGCCTCCCGTGATCCCCTTCACCGGGGAGGAGATCGCGGGCGGGGCGGCGTTCCTCCTCATGCTGGGGGTGCGGGTCCAGTCGGAGGAGGAGAAGGCCGCGTTTCTGATGGCCTGGAATGGGGCCATCGGCGGCCTCATGCCCCCGGCCCAGGTGCTGGACGTGCTCAAGGTGGGGGAAGCCCTAGCCGCCTATGGGATCGGCAAAAACCGCCTGCCGGGCATGGGGAGCGTGGAGAACCTTCCCCCGTGGCTGCGGATCCTCCTGGGTGGTGGGGTGCTGGCTATAGCGGCGTACGGAGGTGTGCGTGCGGTTATGGATGTACGGGCTTCTAGGACTGCTGGGGGTGCTCCTGATGGTGCGCCGCCAAGCGCCTAGTGCCTACATCGTCCTGGACCCCGGCCATGGCGGGCAGGATCCCGGGGCTGTGGCCCCGGACGGCACCCGGGAGGCCGATTTGAACCTGGCCCAGGCCCTCACCCTGAAGGAGTACCTGGTGGCCCTGGGCTACCGGGTGGGGTTCACCAGGACCTCGGACGTCTATGTCCCCCTTTCCGAGCGTATCGCCATGGCCCGGAGAATGGGGGCGAGGCTCTTCGTTTCGGTCCACCACGACACCCCCACGGCCTCGAGGCCCGGGGTCTACTACTCTCCCCGCCCCGGGTCCGAGGAGTTGGCCCGCACCGTGGCCGCCGCCTTGGGGGAGGGGGCATGGGTTAGGCCCTCTTCGGCCTCGAGGTTTGGACGCCTCTACATAGACGACTTCCCCGGCCCGGCCATCCTGCTGGAGTTCGGCCCCACGCGGCCCACCAGCAGGGAAGAGCGGATCGCCCGGGCTCAGGCCGTGGCCTCTCCAATAGCTGAGTTCACGAGGAGGTGGACGGCGTGAAAGAACGGTGGATTCAGGACGTCATCAAGCGCCCAGGCCGCCTCCGGGCCTACGTGCGGCGGGTGTACGGAGAGGAGGGCTTTACGAAACGGGGGACGATCCGCGTGGAGGTCCTGCGGGAGCTGGCCAAGCGTAGAGACGGCATTGGGCAGGCGGCCAGACTGGCGTTGCGCCTGCGGGAGTTCCGAAAGGAGGAGTGATGGAGTTCGCCAAGGAGAACGCTTTTCCCCTCGCGGTCCTGGTGGGAGGCCTCTACCTGGGCCTCGGACGGGTGAAAAACCTCCGGGAGGGCAAGGGCTGCCCCAAGTGTGAGACCGCCCAGGCCGTGGTGGCCTTCGCCCTGGCCGCCTGGGCCGGGTGGGAGCTGTGGCAAGCCTACCGGGGGTAAGATGAGGGTATGACTTTGTCCGCTGAGATGGAAAAAGCTTTGGAACGCTTCAAAAAGGCCTACGGCCCGGGCTGGGAAAAAAGGCTGTTGCGCCTCTTGGAGGAGGAGGCGAACCGCAAGAAGGCCAAGAAGCAGCTTTCCGCTTTTCTCGCTAAGGTGAGCGGCCGGGCCAAGATGAGCGAAGAGGAGATATTCCGCAGGCTTGAAGGTCGTTCTTGACACCAACGTGCTGGTGGCTGCCCTCCTCAAGAAGGGGAAGGCCTACCGCCTCCTGCAGTACGGTCTCAGGGACGACAAGTTTGACATCCTAAGCGCCCCAGGGCAACTTACCGAGCTGAAGCGGGTCATTAGGGAGAAGTTCCCGGACATGCTGCCAAAGTCCGAGGTCGGGACCTTCGTGAACCTCTTCAAAAGGGCTGCCATTATGGTGCGTCCCCAAAAGGGCGTGAACTTGGCCCCCGACCCGGACGACAACCTCATCCTGGGCATCGCCCTGGCTGGGGGAGCGGATTTCCTCGTAACCGGCGACAAGGCTCACCTGCTTTCCCTCAAGAAGGTGGGACGGACGAAGATCGTCCCTCTGAGCGATTTCCTGAAACAGGTGGCTCCTTATGGGCGGTAGGCAGACCTTCCGCATCCTCATCGTGGGCAAGTCCGGGTCGGGTAAGTCCACCCTGGCCCGGCAGATCGTGCGGGCTATGGAGGGCCGCTTCCGCCGCCTCGTCATCGTCAACCGCAAGACGGAGTTCGGTGATTTGGCAGAGGCCCGTTTCCGCGTGGGGGAGGACGGGGACCCCTGGGCTGTTTTGAAGCGCCACCGCAGGGTCCACTTCCACGTCACCGGCTACGACCCCCGCCCCTTTTTGGATGCCCTGGGCCAGGCCATCATGCGCCTCCAGGACACCCTTCTGCTGCTTGACGAGGCCCACCACTTTTTTCCCCGGGGGCAGGTGCCCAAGGGCCTCTTTGAGGTCCTGACCGGGGGAAGGGAGCACGGGCATTCGGCCATCTTCGTCACCCAGATGCTCCAGGCCGCCACCGGGGGCATAGACCCCGGGGTGCGAAGGCAGGCAAGCCATTTGGTGGCCTTCCGCCTCTCCGAGCCCCGGGAGGTCCAGGCCCTGGCGGACATGTTCCCCGAGCTGGGGGAGCGGGTCAGGCTCCTCAAGCGCCCCGATGACGGCCTGCCCCCGGAGTACGGGGTGAAGGACCTGGACCGGGACCGGGCGGGCCTGGTCCTGCGGGATCCGAGGGCCCCACAAAGGCGGGTTTTCGTGCCCCTGGACGGCTAAGGGGCACTTCGCCCGGGCGAAGTGCCCGGGCGAAGCGGCCCAAAACTCCCAAGCGCCCCGGCGTATCTCCGGGGCGCTTCGCTCTTTATTCCGCCCCCGCCCCCGCCTACCGTGGGCGGC
>NZ_BAAJPG010000037.1:0-469 GCF_057547025.1 Thermus sp. KWY1 | reverse complement strand
CCCTAGCATGTCAAGGCCTGGTAAGGTTCTTCGCGTTGCTTCGAATTAAACCACATGCTCCACCGCTTGTGCGGGCCCCCGTCAATTCCTTTGAGTTTCAGCCTTGCGGCCGTACTCCCCAGGCGGCGCGCTTAACGCGTTGGCTTCGGCCCCCAGGTAAACCCCAAAGACCTAGCGCGCATCGTTTAGGGCGTGGACTACCCGGGTATCTAATCCGGTTTGCTCCCCACGCTTTCGCGCCTCAGCGTCAGAAGTGGACCAGGTGGCTGCCTTCGCCATCGGCGTTCCTCCCGGTATCTGCGCATTTCACCGCTACTCCGGGAATTCCACCACCCTCTCCCACCCTCTAGCCTGAGCGTATCCCACGCTCCTCCACGGTTGAGCCGTGGCCTTTCACATGGGACGCCCCAGGCCGCCTACACGCCCTTTACGCCCAGTAAATCCGGGTAACGCTCGCGCCCTCCGTATT
>NZ_BAAJPG010000036.1:0-971 GCF_057547025.1 Thermus sp. KWY1 | reverse complement strand
TCGTAGAAGAAGGAAAGCCCCCGCACCTCTCCCTGGTAGCGCACCTCCCAGGCGGAGAGGTCCGGGGCCAGGGCCCTGGCCTCCCCCTGGAAGCTCCCCCCGGGGAGCCGGGCCACGAAGGTATAGGGGTTTTCCCCCAGTAGGGTGAGGCGGACGGGAGGCAGAAAGAGCCTTTCCCCCTTGGGAAGCTCCACCTGGGTCTCCTCCAAACGGAGTTGCCGGAAGACCACCCGGATGGCGGGGGGAGGCCCCGGTTTCTCCGGGATCAAGGCCTCCCAGGTGGGCCGGACCTTAGCCCCCCTTACCACCAGGGATACGGGAAGCTCCTTGCGAAGAAGTCCCAATAGATCATAGCCCAGGCGCACCTCCTCCGCCTCGAGGGCAAGCCCTTCCCCCTTAAGCACCACCCCCCTTAAGCGCAGCCCCAGGAGGAGGTGCCCCCTCACCTCCTGCACCTGGCCCTTAAAGCCCGCCAGAACCAGGCCCCGCTCCACGGCAAGACGCAAAAGGGAAGGCCAGGCCAAAAGGAGGAGGAGCAGGGCGAACCCCAGGAGGAGGAGAAACCCCCGCCGCATCCCTATTAGCATAGGCACCGGAGATGAAAACCGCGTGGCAAGGAGGGTGACGACTCCCCGCTCTAAAGAGCAGGGCTACAAGATACGGGCTACGCCCGTGACCACGGTTCGTGTAGAGCATTTACTGCCACCACAATCCCCGCAGGCTCCGCCTAAGCCTTTGCCAGGATGTTCTGTGCGGCCGCTAGGTCGTGTCAAGATTTATGTGTAAGCGTCTGTGTACGGGGGGCATACCTCTCCAGAAGCATCTTCTCCAGCACTTCCCGCACCTCAGCAAAGCCCTTCAATCGCCGCTCAGACCACCTCCCCTCCTGACGCTCCGCCTCCAAGTAAAGGAGCTTAAACACAGACTCGGGTCGGGGGAACTTATGATCCCGCACCTTCGTCCCACGCCTC
>NZ_BAAJPG010000035.1:0-48824 GCF_057547025.1 Thermus sp. KWY1 | reverse complement strand
GGTAGGGGCCCCAAAGCGGACGTCTTGACCGAGGCTTAAGACCGGCAAGGCCCTCTTCCTTGAGGCGTTTCCGCCAGCGGTAATAGGTGGCCCGGCTGATCCCCAAAAGCTCCTGGATCTCGGGCCAGCCCACCCGGTATTTCCTGAGCGCCTCCACCTGTTTGAGCTTCCGTAAGCGGTCCTGAACCGTGGGATCGCCGGCCCCGGCCGCAAGGTAGCCCTTCGGGCTGACCTTGGAGTTCCCGGGCCTTCAAGGTAGCCCTTCGGGCTGACCCGCGCTCCCCGCAAAACCTCTTTGCCAACCGTGGTAAGCTGCATCCGTGGGGACCCCCTCTCTCTTGGAGTGGTCCCCACATTTTTACTCGTCCAGTCTCACATGTGTCTGGCCGGGTTCAGCGCCCTGCGCCTGGCCTCGCTCCCGCTCCCATTCCCGAAGCCTACCCTGGCTCCTCCCCGGCCCTACACGCTGCGTCGCCCGGCGGGGCAGAGCCGATATGATGCCAGCCTTCCCGAAAGCGTCGCCGGATGATCCCCCGTGCCTCCTCGATCAAGGCCTTGTTCCGACAACCCGATGCGCATACCGTCCCCCTGATGGTTCCCTTCGATCTTTGAACCCATCCCTTCGTGTGCTACCTCATAGCTCCTCCCCAACCCTCTTCAGGAGCACCCGGCTACCTTGCTGGGGTCGTGGACCCACAGGATGAGGTTCACCCGGGCCACCAGACCCCATAAGCTCTATCCGGTGCAGCCCCAGAGCGTACCCTCACGCTAAACCGGGTCTCAATCCGCTTACGTACCCTCCCCTAAACCGGTAGGGAGGGGTCTTGACCCCCTGGACCCACCGGGTCACGCGTCAGCGTATCCTGTCCCGAAGCTCCCTTCCCAGGTCTCCCGGGCCTTCCCGGGGAGAAGGGCAGGGCGAGCTACGAGGGCTTTAAGTTGGTCAGCAAGCTCCGGGCTACGCCCGTGACCCACCCCGATGTAGGTAGCCACGATAAGGGTCTCTGCGTCAAGGGGGTAAAGGGGGTGCTCGCGGTCGTGCCTCGCACCCCCTCTTTTTTCATACCCTAGGGGGCCAGATCAAGTAGCACACGAAGCGGGTTATAATAACCCAAGTTGCTACCTATCCCGAGGCCTGAAAAAATAGTGGCCGCTATGCTGTCGCGCATCATAGCGGCCTTTTGCATTATAGACGATGCCCTCCAGGCCCTGGGCTACAAAGACGACCCCCAAGCCAAGACCCCAGCCTCCGCCATCCTGACCCTCGCCATCCTGGCCGCCATGGAACTGGGCGGCAAGCACAACAAGGCCCTGGCCCTCGCCAAAGACCTGCGCCTCTTTACCTACGTCCCCTCCCCAAGTCGCTTCAACCGCAGACTCCACGCCCTATACCCCTTCTTCCTCCCCCTTCGCAAGATAGCCCCTTCGGGGCTGACCCACCTCCTAGCCCAGGCCTGGAAAAACCTCCACCAGGCCCAGGCCTACGCCTTGGACACCTTCCCCCTCCCCGCCTGCGAGAATATCCGCGCCCCCCGCTCCCGCCTTTTCCCAGACAAGGCCTACCGCGGCTTCATCCCCAGCAAACGGGTCTACTTCCACGGCCCCAAGCTCCACCTCCTGGTGGACGACGGGAAGTTTATCCATGAAGTGAGCCTGACCCCGGGAAGCCTACATGATCTGAGCTCTTTGCTCCTTCTTCCCCTGGACCTTCCCGAGGGGGCGGAGCTCTACCTGGACCGGGGGTACGAAAGCCACTTCTATGGTCAGCCCGAAGGGCTACCTTGGAGACCTCCTCCGGGAGGCGGGGGGGATTGTGCCCATGGTCATCCGTAGAAGGAACAGCCGGCGGTATGTGCCTTGGTTGCAGTACCTGGCCATTGTGGGGCGGCTGCTTTCCCGTGAGGGAAACACCTAGGGGGTGGTGGAGACGATGGGCAGTATGCTCCATGCCCTCTTCCCGCGGCGCATCCATGCGGTGACCCAGGAGGGTTTTGTGATCAAGGTGCTCTCCTTCATCTTGGCCCACAACCTAAATCTCTTGGCTCAACAAATGCTTGGGTAGCAACTTGGGTTATAGTAAGGTTTGGGAGGTGAGGTATGCCGTATCCGTTTACGCTACCGGAACTGGGTTACCCGTACGAGGCCCTCGAGCCCCACATCGACGCCAAGACCATGGAGATCCACCACCAGAAGCACCACGGGGCCTACGTGAACAACCTGAACGCCGCCCTGGAGAAGTACCCCTACCTGCACGGGGCGGAGGTGGAGGTGCTCCTGCGCCACCTGGCCGCCCTGCCCGCGGACATCCAGACCGCGGTGCGCAACAACGGGGGTGGGCACCTGAACCATAGCCTCTTCTGGGAGCTCCTAACCCCCGGGGGAGCCAAGGAGCCGGTGGGGGAACTTAAGAAGGCCATCGACGAGCAGCTTGGGGGCTTCGCCGCCCTGAAGGAGAAGCTCACCCAGGCGGCCATGGCCCGCTTCGGCTCCGGCTGGGCTTGGCTGGTCAAGGATCCCTTCGGCAAGCTCCACGTCATCTCCACCCCCAACCAGGACAACCCCGTCATGGAGGGGTTCACCCCCATCGTGGGCATCGACGTGTGGGAGCACGCCTACTACCTCAAGTACCAAAACCGCCGGGCCGACTACCTCCAGGCTATCTGGAACGTACTGAACTGGGACAAGGCGGAAGCCTTCTTCCGGAAGGGCTAAGGGAAATCCCCTATAGTCCCCCACCCGGACCCCTCGGGTGGGGGTTTGTCTTCTCCCCCGGTTCCGCCGTCCGCCCAGGGTTTCCTAGCAGGTGAGCACCCTGGACAAGCTTCCCTTCAAAGCCAACCTTGCTTTCGGCTAGGGAACCAACAACGGGATTATCCTTGGAGTCCCGCCGGGAAGGCTCCCCCAAGGATGGGGGCCAGGGTTCCCTCCAAGGCCCTCACCGCCAAGGGAATCCTCCACGCCCCCTTGTCCCGCACCCCCGCAGGATTGGAAATAGCCCGGACCTCCACCCCCGGGAAGCCCAGGGCCAGGCAAGCCCGGGCAAAGGCAGCTCCCTCCATGCTCTCCACCTGGGCCCCCCAGCGCGAGGCCAAAGCCTCCGCCTCCCCCGGGGTTTCCGAAACCCGGTCCCGGGTGAGCCCCACCACCACCTGGAGGCCCAGCACCCGGGCCAAAGCCCTGGTAAGGCCTGAATCCAGGGGAAATCGGTTGTAGTAGGCCTTTCCCTCCACCTCCAAGGCGGGAAAGCCCAAGGGCTTAAGGCCCTCCTGGGTACCCAGGTCCGCCTCCACCTCATCCCCCACCAGGACCACATCCCCAAGAAGGAGGCTCGAGCCCGGGTAGGCCCCGGCGATGCCGAAAAGCAAGGCCTTCTCCACCGGGTTTCGGCCGGCCCAGGCAGCCAGGGTAAGGGCCACGTTCACCTTGCCGATCCCGGTTTCCAGCCAGACAAATCCCTCTCCCCTAAGCCCCTTCCTCCCCAGGAAGGAGAAGGGTTCGCCCTGGAGAAAGGAGGCCTCGAGGGCCGTGGGGGAGAGGAGGAGCCACATCACTCCACCACCTTAAACCCCAAGGCCTCCGCCCGCTCCACGAAGAACTGGATGTTCTCCGCCTTCACCTCGCCCCCCAGGCTCTTGCGATCGAAGGCTTCCTCCGCCGCCAGGATCATGGTCTCCGCCAGGCAGGCGGGCACCTGGTCGGGAGCACCAAAGTGAAGGTCTAAGGTGGCCTTTGCCCTCCCGGGAAGCCGCACCACGCCCCCGGGGATGACCCTGACCCCAGGTACCTCTCTAACGGAGGGATGCACGTCGGGGGGCACGCCCTCGTCGTAGATCCAGGCTCCCGGCTTCACGTGTTCAGGGTAGATCACCGGGTTCGGGTCGCTGGTGGCGGTGAAGACCAGGTCCGCCTCCCGGATGGCGGCCACCTCGGTGGTCACCTGGATCTCGGGCGCTTTCCCCTTTCGCTCCAGGTTTTTCCGAAGGCTTTCCGCCGACTTCTCCAGGCGCTCCCGGTCCCGGCCCACCAGGATAAGCCGCCCCACCAAGGGAGCGATCTGCCGGGCGATGCCGAAGGCCACCACCCCGTTCGCTCCCACCACCGCCGCCGTGGTGTTTCTCAGGTCCTTGCCGCTTTGGGCAAAGTGGGCCAGGATGCCGGGAATGGCCGCTTTGACGGTGCCCGCGGTGTAGGCCCCCCCGTTCGTCACCTCTATATCCGGCACCGCCTCCTGTACCCTCTTGCCCTTCTCCCCCACCACGCTCCAAAAGGCCCCCAGGCCCACCACCGTGGCCCCAAGCTCCTTGGCGAGCCTGGCCCCTTGGATGGCCCGCCTTACCGCCAGCTCCGGCTTGGCCTTGATCTGGTGGGGCAGAAGGGGAGCGGAGATGAGGTGGCACAGGACCTCCCGGCCATCCGCCGTCCTCACCCCCCTCACCTCCCCCACCTTCATGGGACGGAAAAGCTCCGCCAAGCGTTCTATCCAGGCCTGCTTCAGAAGTCCCAGGCGCACCAGGGGCCGGGCCCAGCGGAAACGGGGGCTTTGCCAGAAATCCTCCACCGTGAGGGGATGGATGAGAAAGGCGCAAACCACCTGCCTTTCCGAGGGCAGGGGCAGGGGGCTACCCAGCCTGGGCTCGGTGCCTTCCAGGATTCGGCCCAGGTTCTCCTTGTAGCGCCAAAGGGCCAGGAGAAAAAGCAAGCCCCCAAGGACCTTGGCTCCAAGGGGAAACCCACCGAAAAGGAGGACGCCAAAGAGGCCCAGGGGAAGCCCCAGGGCCCCCAAGGAGGCATAGCCCGTGAGGGCGTAAAGGGCAAGGCCCAAGGCCACGGGGACCATGCCCCAGGCTGGCTCCAGGGGTAGCCCCGCCAGCACCCCCAAAAGAACCCCCGCCCCCTTGGCCCGAAGGGGCCAGGGATCCCGGAAGAAGAAAGGATAAAGGTGGCCCAGGTAGACCGCCACCCCCAGGGCCAGAAGCTCCTCCACGCCAAGCCCCAAGCCCCTCCCCAGGGCCAGGGGCAAGTACCCCTTGGCGAAGTCCAGGAGGAAGGCCAAAAGGGTCAGGCCCGGCCCAAGCCGCCTCAAGGCCGTTTCCAAACCCAGGGTGTAGGGGCTTGCCGTGCGCAGGTCCACCCCCCGCCGCCTGGCCAGCCAGTACCCCAAGGGCAAGGCGCCCAGGGCATAGGAAAGGGGCAAGAGGACGAACATCATCGCAGGTAGTTTAGCCCGGCCACCGCCCCACCCGTAAGGAGGAGAACGATAAGCCCAGCAGCCAGCACCCCCAGGGAGATGGCCAGGAGGGCGTAGCGCCTTTTTAGACCCAAGACCACCGCCAGCACCGCCCCGCTCCAGGCCCCGGTGCCCGGCAAGGGCACGGCCACGAAGAGGAAAAGGCCCAGGGCCCCCAGGCGCTGCACCTGCTCCTCCCCCTTGAGGCGGACCCGGGCCTCGAGGGCCGCCCAGAGCTTGGCTAGGAAGGGCACCCGGGTCAGAAGCGCCACCGCCCAAGGCAAAAGGAAGAGGGCCACCGGGGCCACCAGCAGGTTGCCCAGGAGGGCAAGCAGAAAAGCCTCTCCTGGGGAAAGCCCCAGGGCCACCCCCAGGGGAATGGCTCCCCTCAGCTCCACCACCGGCAGGGCGGCCACCAGGATCACGTAGAGTTCAGGAGGCATGCTCACAAAAGGAAGCCCGCCGCCAGATCGGGACGGGATCCGGACGGCGGGTCACGGGAAACAATGCCTTAGGCGCGGGCCGCCTTGGCCTTCTCCACCAGCTCGGCAAAGGCCTGGGGCTCCCGCACCGCCAAGTCGGCCAGCACCTTGCGGTCCAGCTCCACCCCCGCCTTCTTCAGGCCGTGGATAAAGCTGGAGTAGTTCAGGCCGTGCTGGCGGCATGCAGCGTTGATGCGCACGATCCAGAGCTTGCGGAAATCCCGCTTCTTGCGCTTGCGGTGGGCATAAGCGTAGTTGCCCGCAGCGAAAAGGGTCTCCCGGGCCTTGCGGACGCTCTTGGAGCGGAGGCCCCAGTAGCCCTTGGCCAGCTTGAGGATCTTCTTGTGCTTCCTGCGGCGAACGACACCGGTTTTGGCGCGCGGCATCCTCTACCTCCTCACTCGTAGGGCAGGAGGAGCTTTACCCGCTCCGCCTCCGCCTGGGCCAGGGCGAACTTCCGCCCCTTCTGACGGATGGTCTTCCCGGACTTGTGCCAGTTGAGGTGCCGCTTTCCCGTCTTCATGGCCATCACCTTGCCCGAAGCGGTCACCTTCACCCGCTTCTTGGCGCCCTTGTGGGTCTTCATCTTCGGCATACCCTTCCTCCAAGCCCTGGGAAGCGCCCCAAACGGGGTCTTGCGGGCTCCCCAAAGCCCTCACACTATACCAAAGGGGAACAAAAAGGTCTAGGCTTACGCCCTTTAGCCCCCATGGGACTGGCCTAGGCGGATACCTTGGCCGGGGCCAGGAGCATGTTCATATCCCGGCCCAAAAGCTCGGGCTTCATCTCCACCACGGCCAGGCCCTTCAGGTCCTCGGCCACCCGCTCAAGAAGCCTCTCCCCCAGCTCGGGATGGGACATCTCCCGTCCGCGGAACATGATGGTGACCTTGACCTTGTGGCCTTCGGCCAGAAAGCGCTTGATATGGTTCAGCTTGGTCTGATAGTCGTGGTCGTCGATCTTGACCCGGAACTTGATGGACTTCACCTCGGTGCGCTTGGCCTTCTTGCGGGCCTCCTTCTCCGCCACCTGCTGCTCGTAGCGCCACTTGGAGTAGTCCATGATGCGGGCCACGGGAGGATCGGCGGTGGGGCCCACCAGCACCAGGTCCAGGTCCTGCTCCTGGGCCAGGCGCAAGGCCTCCCGGGTGTCCATGATGCCCAGCTGCTGCCCATCGGCCCCGATCACCCGCACCTGCCGTGCGCGAATGCGTTCGTTAACCAGATACTCCTTTATCTACACCACCTCCTAGCCCGCGGGCTCTCCCTGCATGGCTTGCGGGCTAAGGGGAGTGTAGCAGGAAAACCCCAGCGCCTACAATGGGGGCATGGTTCAGGTGGAGAGAGGTCGGATCTATCGGGTTTTCCTCAACGATCCAAAGCGGCGAAACCCCCTTTCCCCCGAGATGGTGGAGGGGCTTTTGCAGGCCCTCGAGGAAGCGGAGAAGGATCCCGAGGCCCGGGTCCTGGTCCTTTCGGGCAGGGGAAGCGCCTTCAGCGCCGGGGCCGACCTGGCCTTTCTGGAGAAGGTGACGGAGCTTGGAGCCGAGGAGAACTACCGCCACTCCCTTTCCCTCATGCGCCTCTTCCACCGCCTCTACACCTTCCCCAAGCCCACGGTGGCCGCGGTGAACGGGCCGGCGGTGGCGGGCGGGGCAGGTTTGGCCACCGCCTGCGACCTTTTGGTCATGGACCAGGAGGCCAAGCTGGGCTACACCGAGGTGAAGATCGGCTTTGTGGCCGCTTTGGTTTCCGTGATCCTGGTGCGGGCCGTGGGAGAAAAGGTGGCCAAGGACCTCCTCCTCACGGGCCGCCTGGTGGGGGCAGAGGAGGCCAAGGCGTTGGGCCTGGCCAACCGGGTAGCCCCACCGGGCAAGGCCTTGGAGGAAGCCCTAGCCCTGGCGGAGGAGCTAGCCAAGAACGCCCCCACCTCCTTGCGCCTCACCAAGGAGCTTCTCCTGGCCTTGCCGGGGATGGGCCTCGAGGATGGCTTCCGCCTGGCGGCCTTGGCCAACGCTTGGGTCCGGGAAACCGGGGACCTTAAGGAGGGCATCCGGGCCTTCTTCGAGAAACGGTCGCCTAGGTTTTGAAAAGCATAGCCTTGGGGCCTTAGGAAGGTTCTGAGCAGCTGGCAAGGGCTATACTCCCCTTATGGGCCTCGTTCCCCCTTGCTTCATCACCGAAATCGTGGAAAAGGACCTGCGGGAAGGGAAGTACAAAAAGCTCCTTACCCGCTTTCCTCCGGAGCCCAACGGCTATTTGCACATCGGCCACGCCCGGAGCATCGTGCTGAACTTCGGCCTGGCCCTGGACTATGGAGGCGAGTGCAACCTGCGCTACGACGACACCAACCCGGAAACGGAAAAGGAGGAGTACGCCCGGGCCATAGAGGAGGACGTGCGCTGGCTGGGCTTCACCCCCGATAGGGTCCTCTACGCCTCCGACTACTTTGAAACCATGTACCAGTGCGCCCTCGAGCTGATCCGGGAGGGTAAGGCCTACGTGGACGACCTCTCGGAAGAGGAGATGAGCGAGCTCAGGGCCCAGGGAAAGCCAAGCCCCTACCGGAACCGGAGTGTGGAGGAAAACCTGGAACTCTTTGAAAGGATGCGCCGGGGGGAGTTCCCCACGGGGAGCCGGGTCCTAAGGGCCAAGATCGACCCTGCCCATCCCAACTTCAAGCTGCGGGACCCCGTGCTCTACCGCATCGTCCACGCCCCCCACTACCATGCGGGGGACCGCTGGGTGATCTATCCCCTCTACGACTACGCTCATCCCCTGGAGGACTTCATCGAAGGCGTCAGCCACTCCCTTTGCACCCTGGAGTTCGAGAACAACCGGGCCATCTACGACTGGGTGATCGAGAACCTGAAGGGGAAGTGCGGCCTGCCCCTCTCCCCCAGGCCCTACCAGTACGAGTTCGCCCGCCTGGACCTCACCCATACGGTGCTCTCCAAGCGGAAGCTCATCAAGCTGGTGGAAGGGGGCTTCGTCTCGGGCTGGGACGACCCCAGGCTTCCCACCCTGAGGGCCCTAAGGCGGCGGGGGGTGCGCCCCGAGGCCATCAGGGAGTTCGTGCGGCGCACCGGCATCTCCCGCAACGAGGCCCGCATCGAGATGGAGCTCTTTGAGGAGGTGGTGCGGGACGATCTGAACCCCATCGCCCCCAGGGTCTTGGGGATTTTGGAACCCTTAAGGGTGGTCCTCACCAACTACCAGGGGGAGGAGTGGGTGGATGCCCCTTACTGGCCCCGGGACATCGGTAAGGAGGGGAGTAGACCCCTACCCTTCTCCCAGGAGATTTACATAGAGCGGTCCGACTTCAGCCTCAATCCCCCCAAGGGCTGGAAGCGCCTCGCCCCGGGGCAAAGGGTGCGCCTGCGGCACGCCTACGTGATGGAGCTGGAAGACGTGGTGGAGGAAAACGGCGAGGTGAAGCTTCTTAAGGCCCGCATCGTTCCCGGCACCCTGGGGGCCAACCCCGAGGACGGCATCAAGCCCAAAGGGGTCATCCACTGGGTTTCCGCCCGGCACGCCCTGCCCGTGGAGTTCAGGCTTTACGACAGGCTATTCCTGACCGAGGACCCCGAGGAGGGTGGGGATTTCCTGAAGAACCTGAACCCAAGGGCCCTCGAGGTCAAGCAGGGCTTCATCGAACCCAGCGTGGCCCAGGATCCACCGGACACCCGCTACCAGCTGGAGAGGCTGGGCTACTTCTGGCAGGACCCGGTGGACTCCCGCCCCGGGCGGCTGGTGATGAACCGCATCGTGCCCCTCAAGGAGGGCTACCGGCCTCAGTAGGGGGGCTAAAGCCCCACGCTAACCCCCACCGCTCCCCCTACCCCGAAGCCCGTGTTCGGGACCAGGTAAAGGGTGGGGTGCACTTCCACGTACACCCCGAGAAGAGGCAGGGGCAGGTTCAGCCAGGTGCCCAAGACCGCCCGTAGGCCCGCATGGCCCCGGGCATCCTGGGGCAGGGTAAGGGCCGGCCCCGTGCCATAAAACCCCCCAAGGCCCAGGTAGAGGTCGGTGAGGGGAAGCTTAAGAAGCAGGTCCACCCCACCTCCCATAGCCTCGAGGCCCACGCCCCCATACACCCGCCCATCCAGCAGGAGGGGCACCAGGGGAAAGCGCAACCCCCCCTGCACTCCAAAGGGGCTTCCCCCGCTCACCTCAGCCCGCTGGGCCAGACCCAAGGCCAAAACCACCACAATCGCCGCAAGCCACCTACGCATGCCGAACCTCCTCCAAAAGCACTTCCACCCGGGCCATCCGGGCCTGGTGGGCCCCGGGTTCGTAATCCACCAGGACCCCATCCACCTTGAGCATCCCCAGGGCCCTGAGGAAGGCCTCCTTCAAGGCCCGGGTCTCTAGGGCGCTCACCCGCATCCCTAGCTCAGGATGCCGGGCCAGGAAGCCCTGGGCCAGGGCCTCGGAGGTCCAGATGCCGGAAAGCCTCTGCCCCAAGACCTCCAAAACCAGGTGCTCCCCAGGCTCCCCCTCCAGGATGTACCAGGGCCCCGAGAGATCCATCCCCCGGCATAATACCCCTCGTGAGGCTGGACCGCTACCTGGTGGAAAGGGGCCTGGCGGAAAGCCGGGAGAAAGCCCAGAGGCTCATCCAATCCGGCCAGGTCAAGGTGGCCGGGCAGGTGGTGACCAAGCCCGCCCACAGGGTGCCGGAAGGAGCCCAGGTGGAGGTCCTCTCCCCGGAACGGTACGTGAGCCGGGGGGCCTACAAGCTCCTGGGTGCCCTCGAGGCCTTCTCCCTAGAGGTGAAGGGCAAGGTGGCCGCGGACATCGGGGCCAGCACCGGCGGGTTCACGCAGGTGCTCCTGGAAAGGGGTGCCAGGCGGGTCTATGCGGTGGACGTGGGCAGGGATCAGCTCCACCCCCGCCTAAGGGAGGATTCCCGGGTGGTGAGCATCGAGGAGCAGGACGCCAGGAGCCTTCTTCTTCCCGAGCCCGTGGACCTGGTGGTGATGGACGTGTCCTTCATCTCCTCCACCCTGCTTCTTTCCAAGGTAAAGGAGCTCCTTAAGCCGGGAGGCGAGGCCCTCATCCTGGTGAAGCCCCAGTTTGAGCTGGGCCCCGGGGTGCACAAGGGCGTGGTGCGGGAGGAAGGCCTCCGGCAAAAGGCCCTGGCCCGGGTGCGGGAGAAGGCCCGGGAGCTGGGCTTTCAGGTGCTGGGGGAAAGGGAAAGCCCCTTGCCGGGGAAGGAGGGAAACCGGGAGTTCTGGCTTTGGCTTAAGGTCCCTTAAGCCATTCCTCCGCGATCTGCACAGCGTTTAAGGCGGCTCCCTTTAAGAGCTGGTCCCCCACCACGAAAAAGTCCAGGCCATTGTCAAAGGCCAGACTCTGACGGATCCTTCCCACCTCCACATTCCACTTTCCGCTGGCCGTGAGGGGCATGGGGTAGCGCTTGGCCTGGGGCTCGTCCACCACCTCCACCCCGGGGGCCTGGGCCAGCACCTCCCGGGCCGCCTCCGGGGAGACGGGCCTTTCAAACTCCACGCTCACCGCCTCGGCATGGGCCCTCAAGGTGGGAACCCGGACCGCGGTGGCGCTGATGCGGATGGAGCTATCCCCGAAAATCTTGTGGGTTTCCCACACCACTTTCATCTCCTCGCGGGTGTAGCCGTTTTCCTGGAAGGCATCTATGTGGGGGATGACGTTGAAGGGCAGGGGGTGAGCGAAGACCTCGGCCACGGGGGTTTCCCCATGCAGCTGGCGGTGGGTTTCCCTGAGGAGCTCCTCCATCCCCTTGGCCCCGGCCCCGCTGGCCGCCTGGTAGGTGGCCACGATGACCCGCTTCGCCCGAAAGGCCCGGTGCAGGGGCCAAAGGGCCATGGCCAGGATGGCCGTGGTGCAGTTGGGGTTGGCAATGATGCCCTGGTGCTGGAATATTCGCTCCCGGTTCACCTCTGGCACCACCAGGGGCACATGGGGCTCGTAGCGCCAGGCGCTGGAGTTGTCGATCACCAAGGCTCCCCCTTGGGCCCAAACGGGGGCCAGGGCCTTGGAAAGGGACCCTCCGGCGCTGGCCAGCACCAGGTCCACGGGCAGAGGCCCCTCGGGAAGGGGCTCCACCGGAATGGCTTCCCCCCGGAAGGCCATGGTCTTGCCCGCAGAGCGGGGGGAAGCGTATAGCCTAAGTTCACTCAAGGGAAAGTTTCTGGCCTCGAGGACCTTCAGCATCTCCTGCCCCACGGCCCCCGTGGCCCCTACCACGGCTACCCTCACCTTCTCTCCTCCTTGCTGGCTACCCAGAAGCCCACCATGCTCTCGCCTCCCAGACCTTCTTCACCCAAAGGGCTACCCCAGCACCTTGGCCCGCAGAAGGGCTGGACCCCGCAGGGGAAGGACCTCGTCCTCCTTTAGATCCAGCAAAGCCAAGGTGTTTCCCTCATGGTCCACAAACTCGACCATGTAGCCACCCTTGGGATAGACCAGGACCACCGTACCCACATCCCCCGCCTCGAGGCCCACTTCCCTGTGGTCGCGCTTAAGAACCACCAGATCGTGCTCGCGGATCATTTCTCCCTCCACGGGTAGGCGGTCACCAAGCGAAAGGTATCCTCTCCCTCCCCACGATACCAAACGCTTTGCAGGAGAACCGGACCCGTGGGGCAGACCAAAGGGCCCCTTAGGATCAAGACCTCCCCATCCCCGTATAGCCCCGGGCGCCTTTGGACTTCCTGAGCCGCCTGGGTATGCGCCAAAAGCGCGGCCTCCAGCACCTCCGGTGCATCCACGGGAAAACCCCTGGACAGAAAAAACCGCGCCTTGCTCCCCCCTTCCGGATGCCTAGGGTTAAGCAGGTACTCCGTCAGCTTGGACCGGGGCACGAGAAAACCCATTCCTGCCGGTGCCCTCCCCTACCACCTGAGCTTCTCCCGCAAAAACCCCTCCAGCTCGTCCACGTGAAGTCGGATCTGCTCCATGGTGTCCCGGTCCCGCACGGTGACCGTGTCCTTGAGCCGGGTGGTCCCATCCTTGCTCTGCCCGATGGTGTCGTAGTCCACGGTGATGGCGAAGGGGGTGCCCACCTCGTCGTGGCGGCGGTAGGCTTTGCCGATGTTGCCGGTGTCCTCGTAGAGGATCCGGCCCAACCCCAGGGCCTGGAGCCGGGCCTTCAAGCGCTTGGCGTACTCGGTGATCTCCGGGCGGTTCTTGACCAGGGGGATGACCGCCACCTTGATGGGGGCGAGCTGGGGCTTAAGCTTTAGGACGATGCGTTCCTCCCCATTCGGGAGCTCCTCCCGGGTGAAGGCCTCCGACAGGAGGGCCAAGACCCCCCGGTCCACCCCGGCCGAGGGCTCGATCACGTAGGGGACAAACCACTTGCCGGTATCGGGATCGCGGTAAGCCAGGCGGGCGGTGGAGTGCTCGTTTTTAAGCACCCGGGCGGTGATGCCAAGCTCCTCCTGGTCCTTGGTGTGGCTTCCCAGGTCAAAGTCCGTGCGGTTGGCGATCCCCTCCAGCTCCTCGAGGCCATGGGGAAAGCGGTAGAGGATGTCCACCGTGGCCTTGGCGTAGTGGGCCAGCTCCTCGGGGGGCTGCTCGTAGGGGACCAGGTTATCTCGGCTTAGCCCCATTTCCTGCCACCACCGAAGCCTCTCCTCCACCCAGTAACGGTGCCAGTACTCGTCCTCCCCCGGGCGGACGAAGTACTCGATCTCCATCTGCTCGAACTCCCGCACCCGGAAGATGAAGTTCCTGGGGGTGATCTCGTTGCGGAAGGCCTTGCCGATCTGGGCGATGCCGAAGGGAAGCTTCCGGCTCGTGCTGTCCAGGACGTTCTTGAAGTTGACGAAGATGCCCTGGGCGGTCTCCGGGCGCAAGTAGGCCAGGGAAGCCTCGTCCTCCACCGGGCCCACGTAGGTCTTGAACATCATGCTGAAGTAACGGGGTGGGGTCCAGTCCCCGGGCTCAGCGGTGGCGGGATCCAGCACCCCGGCTGCGGTCATGGCCCCCCCAGCCCTTTCCGGGGCCTGCATCATGGCCTGGACCAGGGCATGAAGATTGCCCTCCTCCACCTCCATGGCCCGGTAGAGCCTCCCCAGCACCTCTTCCGGCTGCTCCTTGAGGAGGTGATCCAGGCGGTAGCGCTTCTTGGTGATGCGGTTATCCACCATGGGATCGGCAAAGGTGGCCTCGTGGCCGGAATAGTACAGGACCAAGCGGTGGGTGAGGACGCTGGCATCCAACCCCTCCATGTCGTCCCGCTCGTAGACGTTCCTTCGCCACCAGGCCTGCTTCAGGTTGTTCTTGAGCTCCACCCCCAAAGGACCGTAGTCGTAGGTCCCCTGGAGGCCCCCGTAGATCTCGGAGCCCTGAAAGATAAACCCCCTGCGTTTGCAAAGCGCCACCAGTTCGTCAAGGCTGCTCGCCGGCATCGTCCCTCCCGAAAGGGGGCTTGGCCCCCGGTTAGAGGGCATCTTACCGGATGCCGGGCCCTTTTTGCTCCTAGAAGCCCCGGCCAAGAGCCTTCCCCAAGGCCAAGGTAATCCCAGGCGCAAACCCCCGCCGCGGCCTCCTTTAGGCTAGAATGTGGGAAGAGGGGAGCATGAACAGGTACGACGATCGCGCCAGGCTGGTTTTCCACTACGCAAGGGAGGAGGGGAGCCGCTTAGGCCACTCCATGATCGGCCCAGAGCACCTCCTCCTGGGCCTGATGCGCGAGGGGGGTACAGCGGCCCGCATCCTCCAGGAGTACGGGGCAAGCCTCGAGGCCATGCGCCGCATGGTGGAGGAGCTGGTGGGCCGCGGCGAGGGGAGCCGCACCGGAGAACCCCCTGCCATTACGCCCAGGGCCAGGCGGGTCATGGAGCTGGCCAGCGCCGAGGCCCGCAACATGGGGGCCCCGGTGATCGGCACCGAGCACATCCTCCTGGGCATCATCCGAGAGGGTGACGGGATCGCCTACCGCATCCTCTCCCACTTCGCCAAGGATGTGGACGCCATTCGCTGGCGTATCCTCTCCATGGCCGAGGGCCGGGAACGGGAAAAGCCGGTGAACACGCCCTTCCTGGATGAGTATGGCCGCGACCTCACCAAGGAAGCCCGGGAGGGCAAGCTGGACCCCGTGATCGGCCGGCAGGAGGAGATCAACCGGGTGATCCAGATCCTGGCCCGGCGCACCAAAAACAACCCCGTCCTCATCGGGGACCCCGGGGTGGGCAAGACCGCCATCGTGGAGGGCCTGGCCCAGGCCATCGTGGAGGGCCGGGTGCCCCCCATCCTCAAGGGTGCCCGGGTGGTGGCCCTGGACCTGGCGGGGGTGGTGGCGGGCACCAAGTACCGGGGGGAGTTTGAGGAACGCCTCCGCCAGATCATCGAGGAGCTAAAAAATGCCAAGGTCATCGCCTTCATCGATGAGCTCCACACCCTGATCGGGGCCGGGGGGGCTGAGGGTACCCTGGACGCCGCCAACATCCTGAAGCCCGCCCTGGCCCGGGGGGAGATCCAGGTGATCGGGGCCACCACCACCGGGGAGTACCACCGCTACATCGAGAAGGACGCGGCCCTGGAGCGGCGCTTCCAGCCGGTGATCGTCCTGGAGCCCTCCCCGGACGAAACCCTGGAGATCTTGAAGGGCCTCCGTCCCCGCTACGAGGCCCACCACGGGGTCATCATCCCCGACGAGATCCTGGAGCTTGCGGTCAAGATCGGGATCCGTTCCCTTCCCGGGCGCAACTTCCCCGACAAGGCCATCGACCTCATCGACGAGGCGGCGAGCCGGGTTCGCCTGAACGCCTCCCTGGGCCTGCCCGTGGCCGAGGAGGAGGACGGGACCCCCGTGGTGACCCGGGAGGACATCGAGGCAGTGGTGGACTCCTGGGGTGGGATCTACGTGGACGACAAGGACGACGAGAAGCTCATGCGCCTCGAGGACGAGCTTAGAAAGCGGGTGGTGGGCCAGGAGGAGGCCATCCGCGCCCTGGCCAGCGCCCTTAGGCGGGCCCGGGTGGGTCTGGGAGGCCGGACCCGGGTGGCGGCCAGCTTCCTCTTCGTGGGCCAAAGCGGGGTGGGCAAGACCCAGCTGGCCAAGGCCCTGGCCGAGGTGCTCTTCGGCTCCGAGCGGGCCCTCATCCGCTTTGACATGTCCGAGTTCCAGGAGCCCCACTCCGTTTCCAAGCTGATCGGGGCCCCTCCGGGCTACGTGGGCTACGAGCAGGGGGGCCGGCTCACGGAGGCGGTGCGCCGCCAGCCCTTCAGCGTGGTGCTTCTGGACGAGATCGAGAAGGCCCACCCCGACGTGTACAACACCTTCCTGCAGGTGCTGGACGAGGGCCGCCTCACGGACGGCATGGGGCGGACCGTGGACTTCCGCCGGGTCATCCTCATCATGACCTCCAACACCGGCTACAACGTGGGCCCGGCCATCGGCTTCACCAGTAAGGAAGTGGACACGGAATCCCCCCTCAAGTCCCTCTTTACCCCCGAGTTCCTGGACCGGCTGGACGAGGTGATCCGCTTCCGCCCCCTCACCGAGGAGGAGCTGGTGCAGGTGGCCCGGATGATGCTGGACGACATCCAGAAGGAGCTGCAATCCCGGGACATCACCGTGCGCTTTGCCCCCGAGGTGGCCCGGTTCGTGGTGGAGCAGGCCCCCAAGACGGGGAGCGCCCGGGCCATCCGGAGCATCATCCGGGAACGCATCGAAGATCCCCTCTCCCTGGCCCTCCTCAAAAAGCCCACCGGCCACCTCTACGTGAACGTGGAGGATGGGCACCTGGCCTTCCACGAGGTGGAGGGCGAGGAGCTTTTGGTCTAGATGTTGCCAGGAATCCCAAGGCCACTCCTCCTCCCGAGGGGGCCGCTTTTTCTTGGGCCCCTCGAGGCCTGAACCCATGGCCAAGACCTCCTACACCTGCGTGGAATGCGGTTACCGCACCCCCAAGCCCCTGGGGCGGTGCCCGGCCTGCGGTGCCTGGGAGAGCTTCCAGGAGGTAGCCCCCTCCCCCGCCCGTGCCCCATCCCGCCAAGCCCACCTGGAAGCCCCCTCACCGATTCCCCTTTCCCAGGTGAACGAGGCCGAGGAGAAGCGCTTCTCCTCGGGTCTTTCCGAGGTGGACCGGGTCTTGGGCGGAGGGTTCGTGCCGGGGGAGGTGGTCCTCCTGGGGGGAGAACCCGGGGTGGGCAAGAGTACCCTTCTTCTGGAGCTGGCCAAGCACCTCACCAAGAAGGTCTACTACCTGGCCGGAGAGGAATCCCCGGCCCAGATCAAGCTGAGGGCGAAGAGGCTTGGGGTAAGGGAGCTCCTTCTCCTAAAGGAAACCCGCCTGGAACCCCTTCTTTCCCTCCTGGAGCGGGACCCCCCTGAGGTGCTTTTCGTGGATTCCATACAGACGATTGAGGCGGGGGGAAGCCCAGGTAGCCTGGTGGCGGTGCGGGAGGCCACCCACGCCTTCGTGCGCCTGGCCAAGGAGGAGGGCATCACCACCCTTTTGGTGGGCCACGTGACCAAGGAAGGGGTGGTGGCCGGGCCCAAGAGCATAGAGCATGCGGTGGACGCCACCCTCTACCTGGAAAGCGCCGGGGTCTACCGGGTCTTGCGAAGCGCCAAGAACCGCTTCGGCCCCGTGGGGGAACTCGGGGTCTTCCGCATGGAGGAGGGCCTGGTGGAGGTGCAGAATCCCTCGGAGGCCTTCCTTCTGGAAAGGCCCCTCGGGGTTCCAGGAAGCGCCATCGCCCTGGCCCTGGCGGGGGAAAGAGCCTTGGCCCTCGAGGTCCAGGCCCTGGCCGCCAAAACCCCCTTCCCCGCCCCCAGGCGGGTGGTCCAGGGCCTGGATGCCAGGCGAGTGGACATGGTCCTGGCGGTCCTGGAAAGGCGGCTTGGCCTTCCCTTAGGGAACCTGGACATCTACGTGAACCTGGCAGGAGGGCTTAAGGTGCAGGACCCGGGCCTGGATCTGGCGGTGGCCTTGGCGGTGTATTCTGCGGTGGTGGGCAAGGCCCTGCCCCCGGACCTGGCAGTGGTGGGGGAGGTGGGGCTTCTAGGCGAGGTGAGGAGCGTCATGGGATTGGAAAGGCGGCTTAGGGAAGGGGAGCGGGCGGGGTTTTCCCGCTTTGTGCATCCGGGGAACACCCGCTCCTTGGGGAAAGCGGTGGAGCAGTACCTGGGATGAGCCCTCGCCTCCTTTTCTATCTACTTTTCGCCTTCCTGGGCTACCAGCTGGCGGCGGCCCTGGAGGGCCTGGGCCTCCTTCCCCACTCGGCCGGCCTACTTTCCCTCAACCGCCTCTATCTGACCCTGGCGGGCCTGCTGACCGGGGTTCTCCTAGCCCCAAGGCTCGAAAGCCTCTGGGAAAGACGGCTTGGGCACCTCAGGGAGCTTCCCCCGGAAGTGCCGGTGGCCCTGACCCTGGGAGCCACCCTGGGGCTTCTTTTTACCGTGCTCCTCACCAGCCTCCTTTCCCAGATCCCCGGGTTTTCCCCTTACCATAGCCTCCTTCTGGCCCTGTTCCTGGTGGGGCTTTTCAGCTACCTGGCCCTGGGGTACAAGGACTACCTGCGCCTTCCCCAAAAACCCTCCCGCCCCATCGGGGGCAAGGTGTTGGACACCAGCGTCCTGGTGGACGGGCGCGTGGCCGAGGTGGCGGCCACGGGCTTCTTAGAAGGTCCCCTTTTTGTGCCCCACTTCGTGTTAAAAGAACTCCAGCACTTCGCCGATAGCCCCGATCCCCTCAGGCGGGCCAAGGGGAGGCGGGGGCTGGAAACCCTGGATAGGCTTAAGGAGGTAGCCCGCCTCGAGGTGCTGGAGGACATCCCCAAGGGGGAGAGCGTGGACGAGAAGCTCCTCTTCCTGGCCCGGGACCTAAAAGCCGCCCTGGTAACCAACGATCTGGCCCTTTTGCAAATGGCCAGGATCTACGGGGTAAAGGCCCTTTCCGTCCAGGCCCTGGCCCAGGCCCTCCGGCCCCAGCTCAAGGTGGGGGACACCCTGAAGCTTCTCATCCTCAAGGAAGGCAAGGAGCCCCACCAGGGGGTGGGCTACCTGGAGGATGGCTCCATGGTGGTGGTGGATGGGGGGATCCGCTACCGGGGCCAGGAGGTGGAGGTGGTCATCACCCAGGCCATCCAGACCCAGGTGGGCCGCCTCTTCTTCGCCCAGCCTGCCGCCGAAGCGCAAAGCTAATGGCCGAAAGCCCGGTAGCTTATAATGCCTAACGGCCTTGGCCGGCCAAGGAGGTGGAAAGCTTGAACCTGCACGAGTATCAAGCCAAGGAGATCCTGGCCCGTTATGGGGTACCGGTGCCGCCCGGCAAGGTGGCCTACACCCCCGACGAGGCCAAAAGGATCGCGGAGGAGCTGGGCAAGCGGGTGGTGATCAAGGCCCAGGTGCACGTGGGCGGGAGAGGTAAGGCCGGGGGCGTGAAGCTGGCGGACACCCCCCAGGAAGCCTACGAGAAGGCCCAGGCCATCCTGGGGATGAACATCAAGGGCCTCACGGTGAAGAAGGTCCTGGTGGCCGAGGCGGTGGACATCGCCAAGGAGTACTACGCCGGCCTCATCCTGGACCGCGCCCAAAAACGGGTGGTCCTCATGCTCTCCAAGGAAGGGGGGGTGGACATCGAGGAAGTGGCGGCGGAGCGCCCCGAGGCCATCCACAAGTTCTGGATCGACCCCCACAAGGGCTTTCGGGCTTTTGAGGCCCGGGAGATGGTGAAACAAGCGGGCCTCGAGGGCAACCTCAACAAGCTGGCCCAGGTGCTGGTGGCCCTCTACCAGGCCTACGAGGGCGTGGATGCCTCCATCGCCGAGATCAACCCCCTGGTGGTCACCACCGACGGCCAGATCGTGGCCGCCGACGCCAAGATCGTCCTGGACGATAACGCCCTCTTCCGGCACCCCGAGCTGATGGAGCTGAGGGAGATCGAGGCCGAGCATCCCCTGGAGGTGGAGGCCAGCAACTACGGCTTCGCCTACGTGAAGCTTCAGGGGAACATCGGCATCATCGGCAACGGGGCCGGCCTGGTCATGTACACCCTGGACCTGGTGAACCGGGTGGGCGGCAGACCCGCCAACTTCCTGGACATCGGGGGTGGGGCCAAGGCGGAGGTGGTCTACAACGCCCTCAAGGTGGTCCTTAAGGACCCCGACGTAAAGGGGGTGTTCATCAACATCTTCGGCGGCATCACCCGGGCGGACGAGGTGGCCAAGGGGGTGATCCGGGCCCTGGAGGAGGGGCTTCTCACCAAGCCCGTGGTCATGCGGGTGGCGGGAACCGCCGAGGAAGAGGCCAAAAGGCTCCTGGAGGGCAGGCCCATCTACATGTACCCCACGTCCATCGAGGCGGCCAAGGCCATCGTGGCCATGGTGGGAGGTGCGGCGTGATCCTGATCAACCGTGAAACCCGCGTCCTGGTCCAGGGCATCACCGGCCGGGAGGGGCAGTTCCACACCCGGCAGATGCTGGAATACGGCACCAAGGTGGTGGCCGGCGTGACCCCGGGCAAAGGGGGCAGCGAGGTCCTGGGTCTTCCCGTGTACGACACGGTAAAGGAAGCCGTAGCCCACCACGCTATCGACGCCTCCATCATCTTCGTGCCAGCGCCTGCCGCAGCGGATGCGGCCCTCGAGGCGGCCCACGCCGGCATCCCCCTCATCGTCCTCATCACCGAGGGCATCCCCACCCTGGACATGGTGAAGGCGGTGGAGGAGATCAAGGCCCTGGGAAGCCGCCTCATCGGGGGCAACTGCCCGGGCATCATCAGCGCCGAGGAGAGCAAGATCGGCATCATGCCCGGCCACGTGTTCAAGCGGGGGAAGGTGGGGCTCATAAGCCGCTCCGGCACCCTCACCTACGAGGCCGCCGCCGCCCTTTCCCAGGCGGGCCTGGGCACCACCACCACGGTGGGCATTGGAGGCGACCCGGTGATCGGCACCACCTTTAAGGACCTCCTCCCCCTCTTCAACCAGGACCCCGAGACCGAGGCCGTGGTCCTCATCGGGGAGATCGGAGGATCCGACGAGGAGGAGGCCGCAGCCTGGATCAAGGAGAACATGAAAAAGCCCGTGGTGGGCTTCATCGGTGGCCGTAGCGCCCCCAAGGGCAAGCGCATGGGCCACGCCGGAGCCATCATCATGGGGAACGTGGGCACCCCGGAGTCCAAGCTGAAGGCCTTCGCCGAGGCAGGTATCCCCGTGGCCGACACCATCGACGAGATCGTGGAGCTGGTGAAAAAGGCCTTGGGCTAAAAGCCCTTAAGCCTCCCACCCTGGCTCGGCCAGGGTGGGGTGTTTTCACACCCTGCCCGTGGCCTCGGCCATCCAGCGAAGCCGTTCCCCGTGCTCGGGCAGGAGCTGGCCGGGCCTAAGCCGCCAAGCCCAGTTGCCCGAGGGGCGCCCGGGGTAGTTCATCCGGGCCTCGCTTCCCAACGCCAACACATCCTGCACGGGATAGACGGCCAGCTTGGCCACCGACTTCATCCCCAGGTGCATGAGGGCCCAGGGGATCTCCTCTTCCCCGTGGAACCCAATCCCCCACTCCGCCAGGTAGCGCCCAAGGAAAGCCCGCTCGTGGGGGGTAGCGGTGCGGTACCAGCCCAGGGTGGTGTCGTTGTCGTGGGTGCCGGTGTAGACCACCACCCGGCCGTGGGAGGGGTAGTTGTGGGGCAGGAAGGGGTTTTCCATCCCCCCGTCAAAGGCGAACTGCAGGACCTTCATCCCCGGAAGGCCAAACCGGTCCCTCAGGGCCTCCACCTCGGGGGTGATCACCCCCAGGTCCTCCGCCAGGATGGGCACCCGGCCAAAGGTTTCCTGAATCTTCCGAAAGAGCTTCTCCCCCGGGGCCTTCACCCAGCGTCCCTCCACCGCCGTGGGGCAGGAGGCAGGGATCTCCCAGTAGGCTTCAAAGCCCCGGAAGTGGTCGATGCGCACCAGGTGGAAAAGCTCCAAGGCCTTCCTTAAGCGATCAATCCAGAAAGAGAACCCCTCCCTTTCCAGCACCTCCCACCGGTACAGGGGATTCCCCCAGCGCTGGCCCGTTTCCGAAAAGTAATCCGGCGGCACCCCCGCCACCACCGTGGGCCTTCCCTCCTCATCCAGGTGGAACCACTCGGGGTGGGCCCAGACCTCCGCGGAGTCCTCGGCCACGAAGATGGGCATATCGCCGATCAAGGAGAGGCCCAAGGCCTCCGCCTCCTCCCTCAGGGCCTGCCACTGCCGGAAGAAAAACCACTGGGTCCAGGCGTGGAAGGCCACCTCCTGGGAGAGGGCCAAAGACGCTTCCCTTAAAGCCCTTTCCTCCCTCAGGCGTAGGGGCAGGGGCCAGCGGTTCCAGGGAAGGCCTCCGTGGTGGGCCTTCAAGGCCATGAAGAGGGCGTAGTCATCCAACCAGCTCCTTTCCCGGTCCCAAAAGGCCTGGAAGGCCTCCTTTTCCTCCCGGCCAGCCCGCTCCTGGAAACCCCGGAAGGCTTCCCTAAGCGCCGGCCACTTCCAGGCGTAGAGCCAGCCGTAATCCACCCGGCCCTCGGGAAAACCGGGGTCCTCCAGGCGGAGGTACCCCGCCTCCGCCAAAGGGCGGAGGTCGATGAGGTAGGGGTTCCCGGCAAAGGCGCTGAAGGACTGGTAGGGGGAGTCGCCGTATCCTGTGGGCCCTAAGGGCAAAACCTGCCAGTAGCGGGCCCCAGACTCCCCCAGGAATCGGAGGAAGGCAAAAGCCTCCTCCCCAAGAACGCCAATCCCATAGGGTCCGGGAAGGCTGGTGGGGTGGAGAAGCAGGCCGTAGGCGCGCGGAAGCTCCATGGACCCAGTTTACCCCAGGTTTGGAAACCCTTCCAGAGGCTGACAGGGCCTAGGGGGTTTGGGTCCACCAGGAAATCGGGCAAGCCCCTGTCTAGCCCACCTTATTCCCCTTCTCGTCGTAGGTGTAAAACCCTCGGCCGGTCTTGCGGCCCAGAAGCCCCGCCTGCACCATGCGGCGGAGAAGGGGGGAAGGCCGGTACTTGTCGTCGCCAAATCCCCGGTGCAACACCTCCATGATGGCCAAACAGGTATCCAGGCCGATAAGGTCAGCCAGCTCCAGGGGACCCATGGGGTGGTTCATCCCCAGGCGCATGACCCCGTCGATGGCCTCCTTGGTGGCCACCCCTTCCCTCAGGGCCTCGATGGCCTCGTTGATCATGGGCATGAGGAGGCGGTTGGAGACGAAGCCGGGGTAGTCCTGGACCTCGAGGGGGGTCTTCCCCATCCGCCTCGCCACCTCCACCACCACATCCCGGGTTTCCTCGGAGGTAAGCTCCCCCCGGATCACCTCCACCAGCTGCATGAGGGGCACGGGGTTAAAGAAGTGCATGCCGATGAAACGCTCGGGCCTACCCGAGTAGCGGGCCAAGGCGGTGATGGGAATGGAAGAGGTGTTGCTGGCGAGAATCGCCTCGGGTTTCACCAGGCTTCCCAGGCGCTCAAAGAGGCGGCGTTTTTCCCCCTCGTCCTCCACGATGGCCTCCACGATCAGGTCCGCCTCCGCCAGGTCCCCCAGGACCACGGTGGTGCGGATCCGCCCTAAGGTGGCCTCGAGGTCCTGCGGGGCAATCCGCCCCTTCTCCACGAACCTGCCTAGGGAACGCTGGATGGCCTTCAGGCCCCTTTCCAGGAAGCTTTCGGCCACGTCCACCAGCACCACCTCAAAACCCGCCTGGGCCGCCACCTGGGCAATCCCGCTTCCCATCTGCCCTGCGCCCACCACGCCGATTTTCCTTACCTCCATAACGGCACCTCGGGGGCTATTTTACGCCCTTAAGGTTCACCAAAAGGACGCCCGCCAGGGCCAGGGTCCCGCCCACCAGGGATAAGGGGGAAGGCACCTCGCCCAGCCAAAGGTAGGCGATCAGGATGGCCAGGACCGGGGCAAGGTACAAAAAGCTGGACAAACGGGAGGCCGGGGTGCGGGAAAGGGCATAGGTCCAGGTAAGGTAGGCCAAGGCACCAGGGAAAATCCCCAAATAGAGAGTACTGAGAAGGGCCGGGCGAGGTGCGGTGGAAAGGGCCTCCGCCAGGCCGGGAAAGAAGACGAAAAGGGGAATCGTACCTAACACCATGGTGTAGACCGTCATCTCCCGGCTACCGTAACGGACAAAAAGGGGCTTCTGCCAGACGAAGTAAAAGGAGGAGGAAAGGGCGGAGAGCAGGATCAAAAAAGCCCCCGGGCTCAAAGATACCCCACCCCCCTCGCCAAAGGCGATGAACAAGGAACCCAAGAAGGCCAGGGCAAATCCCAGAAGCCCCAGGGGCTTAAGGCGTTCCCCCAGGAAGAAGCGAGACAAAAGCGCAATAAACACCGGCCCCGTCGCCATAAGGAGGCTCGCCGCCCCGGCGCTCACCGTTAGCTCCCCATAAACCAAGGCGGTGTGGTACACGGTGATGCCCAAAACCCCCAGGAGGAAAAGCCGGGGAAGGTCCTCTCTCCTGGGGGGGTGGAGGCCCTGAAAACGGGCATAGAGGAGGAGAAGGGCGCTGGCCACCAAAAAGCGCAGGAGGACCAGGTGGCCTGGACTCAGGCCCTGCAACCCCGCGCGGATGCCCGCAAAGGCGCTGGCCCAGAGGAGGACGGTAAGGAAGGCGGCTGCCAGGGCCTTAGGTTCCATAAGGACCCACCAGATAGTAGAGGCCCTGGTGCAAAAAACCCCTCTCCAAAAGGGCGTTCACCTCCTTAGCCCCCACCTGGCTCACCCGCTCCTTGACCGCGGAAAGGGAAAGGTAGCGCCCCGTGTAAAGGTATTCCATCCCCAGGTGGAAAAGCCTCCCCATGGGGGTTTCCCCCGCAAACACCAACGCCGTGGCCAGGGGCGTCTTGGCCCTCTCCACCTCCTCCTCCCGCACGCCCTCGCGGGCGATCCGGCCAATCTCCTCTTGAAGGACGGCCAGCACCGCCTCCTTGTTCGTCGGGTCCGCCTGCACGTAAGCGTGGAAGAAACCTGCCCGATCCGCCTCCTCGTGGCCAAAGGAAGCCGCTTCGGCGAGGCCCGTATCCACCAGGGCGAAATGGAGCCGCCCCGAGCCCTCCTCCCCCAGAAGATGGGCCAGCACCTGGGCGGCAAAGCGTTCCTCCTCCTGGTAGCCTACCCCGGGGAAAAGGCCCACCAAATAGAGGGCCCGGGCCTTCTCGTAGGGGTGCTCCTCCACCCCCTGAGCGGGGCTTAAGGGCGGGTAGGCCCTTCCCGCCTCCCCCAAAGGCCAATCCTTCGTAAGCCTTTCCGCCTCGGCCACCAGGGCCTCAAAGTCCACCTTTCCCGTGGCGGCCAGGACCATGTTCCCCGGAAGGTAGCGCCTTGCGTGGTACTGGGCCATCTGGTCCCGGGTGAGGGCCGTGATGCTTTCCACCGTCCCCAGCACGCTATTCCCCAAGGGGTGGCCGGCGAAAAACCGGGCCCGGGCCCAGTCGTAGGCCATGAAGCCGGGGCGGTCCTGGTAGCGGGCGATCTCCTCCAGGATCACCTTCTTCTCGGTGTCAAAGTCCTCCTGGCGCAAAGCGGGGCGCATGAGCCTGGAAAAGAGTTCCAGAAGGGGAAAGGCGAACTCCGGCAACACGGCCCCGTAGAAGACCGTGGCCTCCTCGGAGGTGAAGGCGTTGTACTGGGCCCCCAGGCGGTCAAAGGCCAGGTTCACCGAAAGGGCGTCCATCCCCTCGGGGCCCTTGAAGACCATGTGCTCCAGGAAATGGCTTACCCCGCTCTCCTCAGGGGCCTCGTCCCGGGCCCCGGTCCTTACGAAATACCCCAAGGCCACGCTGCGGGCCCCAGGAACCACCTCAGCGATGACCCTCAGGCCATTCCTTAGCTCCGCTTCACGAAACATCGTCCACCTCGCCCAAAAGCCCCACCCAGGGGTTGCGGTAGGGATGCGCCCGCAAGAAGGCGTTCACCGCCTCGAGGCCCGTGGCCTCTATGGCCCCCTCGATCTCGGAAAGGGGCCGGATCCGCCCCAGCATGTAGAGGTCCCGGGCCATGGAACCCGCCCGGCTACGGATGGATTCATCCGCCATCACCAAGGCGGTCTTCAGCCCCACCTTGGCCCGGGAAAGCTCCTCCTCCGTGACGCCCTCCGCCAGGCGCTCCATCTCGGCCAGCATGACCCTTAGGGTTTCCCTGGCCCTCTCCTTGGTGGTGCCCCCGTAGGCCATGAGGAGGCCCTGGCCCTTAACCCCGGCGGGGAAGGCGCTCACCGCATAGACCAGGCCCCTTTTCTCCCGCACCTCGGTGAAAAGGCGGCTGCTCATACCTCCCGAAAGCACCTCCAAGGCCAGCCTGGCCGCGTAAAACCGGGGGTCCTCCGGCCCCACGTCGGAATAGGCCAGGCCAATCTGCACCTGGGCCGTGGGTCGCTTGAGGGTAAAGGAATGGGGCTCCGAAAGAAGAGGGCTTGGGTAGGAGGCCTCCTCCCCCTCCCAGGCCAAAAGGGGCTCCACCGCCCCAAGAAGCCTCTCCCAGGAAACCCCTCCCGCCACCGCCAGGATGGCCCCCTTAGGGGTGTAGCGGCGCCGATAGTCCTCCCGCACCGCCTCAGGGGTAGCCCGCTTCAAGCTTTCCTCCTCCCCCAAGGGGTCCCGGCCGTGGGGGGAGAGGAAGACCCTTTTCCGGTGCTCGGAGAAAAGCTTCCTGGCGGGCTGGTCCTCCTGGGAAAGAAGGGCCTGCAGGGCCACGCTTCTCACCGCTTCAAAGCCCTCCTCGGGAAGCCGGGGATTCAGGAGAAGAAGGGCATAGAGTCGGAAAACCTCCTCCAGCACCTCCGGCAAAAAGGCGGCGGCAAAAAGGGTGTACTCCAGCCCCGCCCCGCTTTGCCGCCTGACCCCCAGGGAGTCCAGGGCCTGGGCCAGGCCCCGGGCATCCAGCTCCCCGGCCCCCTTCCACAACCAGCCCTCAATGAGGGTACTGGCCCCCAGAAGCCCCTCGGGCTCGTTCACCGCCCCGGCGGGCACCAGTAGCTGGAAGGCCACCCCGGGGTAGTCCCGCTCCTCGAGGGCCAGAACAAGCCCATTCGGTAGTCGCTCCACGCGGCTCACAGGCCTAAGGGTATCATGGAGGGCGTGAGGGAAGGGGAACTTCGGGAAAGGCTCCTCAGGCCCCTATTGCGGGAGCTGAAGGATGGAGCCAGGGACCAGGTGGTGGTGGGGGGCCTGGAAAACCTCATCCAGAACCTGGCCAAACCCTTCCCCAGGCTCCAGAGCCTCTTCCAGGGGTATGGGGGAAAAACCCCGGAGGAACGAAAGGAGATCCTCTTGGAGGCCATCCGCTTCCTTAAAGACGGCCTGACGGCCGCTCCCCCAAGGGCACAGGCGGCCTCCATCCCTTCCCCATCCCGCCGCCTTACCCCACAGGACCCCGCCCACCTCCTGGTTCCCCCGCAAAGCCGGAAGAAGCTTGCGGAGCTTTCCCTCCACACGGTGCGGGACCTCCTCCACTACTACCCCCGCCGCTACGAGGACCGCAGGACCCTCCCCGGAGTGCGCTTCCTGGAGGACGGCCAGAAGGCCACCCTCTCCGTGAAGGTCCTCAGCAAGGAGCTGGTGAAAACCCCCAAGAAGGGGATGCAGCTGGTGCAGGTGCGGGTCCAGGACGCCTGGGGATTCCGCATCACCCTGGTCTGGTTCAACCAGACCTGGGTCCTTTCCCAGATCCAGGAGGGCGAGACCCTCATCGTCACGGGAAGGGTACAGAGGCGAAACGGGGTGCAGCTTTACGTGGAGCACTTTGAGAACGAGGGCACCGAGTCCCTCTCCACGGGCCGGATCGTGCCCATCTACCCTGCCAAGGAGGGCATCGGACAGGCCTTTTTGCGCCGCGCCGTCCACCGGGCCCTGGAAACGGCCCTCCCCCTCCCCGACCCCCTGGAGCCTTACCGGGAGGAGCACCGCCTTCTTCCCTACTCCGACGCCCTTCGCCAGATCCACTTCCCCGAGGACGAGGAGGCCCTCAAGAGGGCCCTCCTCCGCCTTAAGTTTGACGAGTACGTGCTCTTGGAGCTAAAGGCCCTCCTGGACGCCGGGGGGCTGGTCCTGGGCCGAAGCTTTAAGGTGGAGGAAACCTGGACGGAAACCTTCAAGAAAACCCTTCCCTTCCCCCTGACCCGGGCCCAGGAAAGGGTTATGGCGGAGATCGCCCAGGACATGCAAAACCCCAGGCAGATGGCCCGCCTCCTCCAGGGGGACGTGGGCTCGGGTAAAACCGTGGTGGCCGCCTACGCCCTCTATCTCGCCGCCCTGAACGGGGCCCAGGGAGCCCTTATGGCCCCCACGGAGATCCTGGCCAAGCAGCACTTCCAGAACCTCACCCGCTACCTCTTCCCCCTGGGGGTGCGGGTGGAGCTCCTTCTGGGCTCCATGACCCCCAAGGAGCGGGAGGGGGTTATCGAGAGGCTTCTTTCCGGGGAGGCCCAGGTGGCGGTGGGCACCCACGCCCTGATCCAGGAGGGGGTAGGGTTCAAGGACCTGGGCCTGGCGGTGGTGGACGAGGAGCACCGCTTCGGCGTGTTGCAGCGGCGGGCCCTCCTGAAGCTGGCCAAGGTGCCCCCCGATGTGCTGGTGATGTCCGCCACCCCCATCCCCCGCTCCCTGGCCCTGACCCTTTACGGGGACCTCGAGGTCAGCATCCTGGACGAGATGCCCCCGGGGAGGAAGCCCGTCAAGACCAAGGTCCTCCCCCACCGCCTCCGCCTCCAGGCCTACGCCTTCGCCCGGGAGGAGGTGAGAAAGGGGCACCAGGTCTTCGTGGTGGCCCCGGCCATCGAGGAATCCGAGGAGCTGGACCTAAAGGCAGCCACCGCCCTCTACGAGGAGCTAAAGGGCCTGCTCCCCGAGGTGCGCATGGCCCTTCTCCACGGCAGGATGCCCGCACGGGAGAAGGATAGCGTCATGGAGGCCTTCCGAAAGGGGGAGTTCGACCTCCTGGTGTCCACCACCGTGGTGGAGGTGGGGGTGGACATCCCCAGGGCCAGCCTCATCATCGTGGAAAACGCCGAGCGCTTCGGTCTGGCCCAGCTCCACCAGCTTAGGGGCCGGGTGGGGCGAGGGGGGCTCGAAAGCTACGCCATCCTCATCGCCGGGGAAGCCAGCCAGAAGACCCTAAAGCGCCTTAAGGTCCTGGAGGAATCGGGGGACGGCTTCTACATCGCCGAGATGGACCTGAAGCTAAGGGGTCCTGGAGAACTCAGGGGCACCCGGCAGTCCGGGTACCCGGAGCTGAAGCTCGGGGACCTCTCCCAGGACACCGAGGTCATCGAGCAAGCCCGGGCCCTGGCCAAGCGCATCCTGGAGATGGACCCCGACCTTTCCCTGCCCCAGCACCAGGCTCTTAAGGAGGAGCTCCGGGCCCAGGCGGAGCGCATCGGCTTCCGGGAGGTTATCTAGAAGGATGCCTGAGGAAGGAAACGGACTTTTGGAAACGGCCCAGGGGAGGTGGGAAGCACTGGGATGAGGGCCTTGCCCCATCCCCATATCCCCGCCTTCGCCTCTGAAGGAGGGATCCTGCGGGCCGAAGGCCTCCGAAGCTATCTTCTTGAGCTGCGGGAGGCCTACACCGCCTACGCCCCGGTACCCTCCGTGACCCTTTACGTGCTCTCCGAGGGGGACTGGCGGGCCCTGGTGCCCTACCCCTACGGCCTGGCCTTCCAGCGAAGCGAGGGGGGAAGGCTTTCCCTCTTTGCTCCCCTCACCTACCCCGAAAGGCTCCTCCACCGTTTCCGGGAGGTCCTGCTTCCCCTAGGGCCTCCTCCCATGGAAATCCCCGCCTTCTTGGACCTGAACCTGGGCCACGAGTACGCCCACGCCCTGCAGGTGGCCTGGCGCCTGAGGACGGGGGTAAGGTGGCTGGACGAGTTCTTCGCCAACTACCTCTTCCTCTTGGGCTTGGCCAAGGCCAGGCCGGACCTAGCGGAATCCCTCCTGGCCTTTAGCCGCTACCTGAGCCGCCTGGAACCGGACAGGCGAAGCCTTTCCGCCTACGAGAGGAGGCGGGGGGACCTGAAAAGCGCCCTCTGGTTCCAGGCCCAGTTCACGCTGAAGTCCCGGGAAATCCTGGAAAGGAAGGGGGACGGCCTCCTCCTGGCCTTCCTCGAGGCCGCCCCCCTGGACCGGAAAAAGGGGCACGCGATCCTGCTGGAGCAGGACCCGGAGCTTAAGGCATGGTTCGCCGCCTTCGGCCTCAGGGGCGCACCCTAGGCGCCGCCTTCCCCTCCGCCAGGGCCCTAAGCCACTCCAGGAAGGAAACCTCCCCCACCTTCAAGGTGTAGAGCTCCGGCCGGGGCAGGATGCAGTGCTGGCCACCCGGGGCCAAATAGAAGGTGTAGTTTTCCGCCTGGGCCGGGGCCAGGACTGCCCTCATGGCGCCTTCCGCCCACTCCCGGGCCGTGGCCTCGGAGGGCGTCCGCTCCCCCTTCATGAGCCCGTAGAAGAAGATCTGGGTGCCGTCCAAAAGGGTGGTGTACTGGGCGATTTGGGCCTTGGGGAAGGCCTTGGCCAGGGCCAGGTAGATCTCGGCCACCTGGGGGTTCGGGGACAAGCCGGGAAGCTCCGGCAGGCGCGGGTTCCACACGCCAAACCCCGGGAAGTCCGGGGTGCGCACCCCCACCCCGGCGTCCCCGCAGACGGCCACGCGGGCGTTTTTGTAGGTGGAAAGCACCTTATCCGCCCAGAAGACCGCCCCGTAGGCCCCGGCGGAGCAACCGGTCACGAAGACCTTTTCCGGGTCCGTGTGGTTGCGGAAAACGTACTCCAAGGCCGCCAGGGCGTTCCTGGCTCCCTGGTGGTGGACCTTGAAGCCCCCGTAGTCCACCGTGGCCCGGCCCACGTGGAGATCCCCCGTGCAGTAGGGCACGAAGACATGGGTCCAGCCGTAGAAGGGATTGGCCACGCTCAGGCGGTTGTAGATGCCCTGGGCCAGAAGAAGCTCCTGCACATCCACCCGCTTGCGGTAGGTCTGGCTTTGCGGGCCGCAGGTGGCGGCGTCCCAGCAGGCCCCACCCCCCTGGAAGTCGATGACCACCTTTTTGGGATCCCCCGGGCTCACGTAGAACCGGTAGGGGGAACCATCCGAGCATACGCCACCTGGAACCTCCACTGCCTTCCAAACAGCCTCGAGGCCCTGGGCCAGGGCCAAACCCAGGAGCAAAAGCAAGGCTAGAAACCGCCGCATTGTTCACCTCCGCCCGCAGTGTATAAGGAGTCTTGAACCAAGTCAAGAAAGGGCAGCCTTCCCGGCCGCCCCAAGGGCAAAATCTACTCTAGAACACCGCCTTGCGCAGGATATCCGTCACGGAAACGATCCCGATCACCTCGCCCTGGATCACGGGAGCCCGGCGGATGCCGGTGTTGGCGAAGAGCCGGGCCACGTACTCCACGCCCAGGTCGGGGTTTACCGTGATCACCGGCTTGGTCATGATCTCGTGCACCTGCACCGTGGCGGGATCCTTTCCGTAGGCGATCACCTTGTACACGATGTCGGTTTCCGTAAGGATGCCGTAGGCATCCTCCTCGCTCCTACGGTCCACGATGAGGGCCCGGAGGCCGGTTTCCTTCATGAGGTTGATGGCCTCCTTCACCGTGGCCGAACCCTGGATCTTCACCACCTCGGTGGACATGATGTCCCTGGCCTTTTTCATGGCACACCTCCACGCCCGGTTGGACGGGGCTTTATGGGATCCGGGCACTTCGCACAATACCCCCTTGGGTATCTTCTTGACCAGGGACAAAAGACCCTTTCCACTTATCTAGTAAATTCCACTCATAAGCCCTAGGCCCACTCCACCCGGCTCCCCGAGGGATGCTTGCGCACCACGAGCCTGGCGGGAAGCCTTTCCGCCAGGGCCTCCACGTGGGTGACGATGCCCACCAGCCGCCCCCGGGTGGGAAGCGCCTCCAGCACCCCCGCCACCACCTCCAGGGTTTCCGGGTCCAGGGTACCGAAGCCCTCGTCCAAAAACAAAGCCCCAAGCCGCCCCCGGGAAAGCTCCTCGGAAAGGGCCAGGGCTAAGGAGAGGCTTGCCAGGAAGCTTTCTCCCCCGGAAAGGGTCTTAACCGGGCGCACCGCCTCGGTCCAGAGGTCCAGGACCTGGTACTCGTCCTCCTTGGAACGCAGGCGGTAGCGCCCGGAGGAAAGGGTAGCCATGAGCTCATCCGCCCGCTCCACCAGGTTCCTCTGCCTAAGGCCCAGGAGGTAGGCGGGAAAGTTGTTCTGCTGGAGGTCAAAGGCCAGCTTCTCCCAGAGGTCCATCTCCCGCACCACCTCCGCCAGGCGGGCTTCCAGCTCCCGGCGGCGCTTTAACCTTTCCCCCATCTCCTTAAGCCGCTCCTCCAAAACAGCCCTTTCTCCCATCCTGGCCTCGAGGCTCCCCTGTACCTCAGAAAGCCTTTCCTCTTCCCGCCGCAAGCGGGCCTCCACCTCCGCCAAAGGGGGAAGGGAACCGGGAAAGCGAGCCCTGGCCTCCCGCTCCACCTCCTCCAGGAGGGCTTCCACCTGGGCAAGCTCCTCCCGGTGGGCCCGGATCCTCTCCGCCAGGGCCTCCCGCTCCTTGGGTGGAAGGTAAAGGGCCTTGGCCTCCTCCTCGGGCATCAGCCCCACCACCCGGCCCTTGGCCTCCTCGAGGGCCTTTCGCTGCTCCTCCTCCTGGGCCAAAAGCCCCGCCAGGGTCCGGGAGGCTTCCTCCCAGGCCCGGGCGAGATCGCGGTCCAGTTTTTCCTTTTTCTCCAGCTCCTCCACCCTCCGGGAAAGGGTCCCGATGTACTCCGGCACCGGCCTGCCCCCCGTCCTCTCCCAAAGCAGGCGGTAAAGCCCGGCCGCCAGGGCCTCCTTCTCCTGGCGCAGGGAGGCCAGGGCTTCCCGGGTCTTTTCCCAGGCCATTTCCGCCTCCTCCTCCAGGCGGGAAAACCCCTGGCGCAAACGCTCCTTCTCCTGGGATAGCCGCTTCACCTCCTCCTCGAGGGCCCGGGCCTCCCCCTGTTTTTCCCGGTACTTTTCCCTTAGCTCCTGAAGCCTCGCCTGCGCTTCCTGAAGCTTCCCTTCCAGCTCCTTGGGATCCCCGTGGATGGGCTCCACGCCCAGGGTTTCCAGGGCCTCCCGCTTGGCCCTTTCCTCCTCCGCCACGGCCCCAAGCTGGGTCAGGAGCTCCTTAAGGGCCTTCTCCCCTTCCTCCCGCCTCCTCCTCAGGTCCGAAAGCCCTCGGTTCTCTTGGGAATGGGGAAGGACATGCACCACACCCCCACACAAGGGACAGGGCTCCCCCGGCTGCAAAAGATCGCGGTAGGCGAGAAGCCCCAGGCGCCTTTCCTCCTTGGCCAGCTGGGCAAGCTCCGCCTCCAGGCGCCTTTTTTCCTCCTCCAAAAACTCCCGCCTCCTCCTTAGCTCCTCCAGCTCCTGCCGAAGCCGGTGGGCTTCCGCACCCCTAAGAGCCTTCTCCAGAGCCTCCACCTGGGCTCGGGCCTGCCCTCCCTCCTCCACCAAGGCCTTCAGGGCCTCCCTAACCCGGTTCAGGGCTTCTTCCTTCTCCCTTAGCCGCCCTTGCTCTTCCACCAGGCGGGATAGCTCCCGCTCCCTCTCCGCCAAAAGGGCTTCCTCCTGGAGGAGGGATTCCAGGGCCTCCGCGTAGGCCTCGGGAGCCAGGCCCAGCCTGGGAGCCAGGTGCTCCTTCACTCCCACCCGCCGCCAAAGGGCCTCGAGGGCCCTTAGCCCCTCCGCCTGCAGAAGAGCCCTTTGCGCCTCCTTTAGGGCCTCGGGGTCAAAGGCCAGGGCTCGGCGGTCCCCTTCCAGCTGGAAAAGCCGGGCGCGCACCCTTTGGAGCTCCTGCGCTGTGGCCGCCAGGGCCTCCTCCTTCCTTCTCAAGTCCTGCCACAAAGGCAGGGCGGCCTCCGCCTCCAATGCCTTCTTGAGCCTTTCCTCCACCTCCGCCATGCGGGAAGCCTCGGCCCTGAGGCGGCCCAGGCGGCCTTCCAGCTCCCCTTTGCGAAGGAGAAGCGCCTGAAGGCCTTTGAGCTCCAAAACCCCCTCCTCCAGGCGCCTTTTCTCGTTCTGAAGGCGGGCGATCTCCCGGGTTAGGTCCGCCAGGGCCCTTTCCAAGTTCTCCTTGGCCTCGAGGCTCACCCCAAGAAGCCCCGCAAGTTCCCCCTCCAGCCGGCCCTTCTCCTCCATCAGGGCCGCCTTGCGGGAAGCCGCCTTTTCCCTGGCCCTTTCCAGCCGGGTAAGCTCAAAGAGATCCAGGAGAATCCTGCGCCTCTCCTTGGCCTCCCCCTTAAGGAAGCGGTCAAACTCCCCCTGGGGAAGGAGGAGGGCCCGGGTAAAGGCCTCGTAGGTGAGGCCCAAAAGCTCCTCCAAGGCCCGGTTCAAGGCGTCCAGGGTCTCCAAGGGTAAAAGCCGCTCCCCCACCGGGCCTAGCTCGAAGAGCCGCCCGTCGCTCCGCTTCCCCCGCACCCGCTCCACCCTGTAGACCCTTCCCCCCACCTGGAAGGTGAGGCGCACCCGGGCCTCGCTGGCACCCGGGTGGACCAGGCTCCCCACGTTCCGCCCCACCCGGGGCACCACCCCATAGAGGGCAAAGGCCATGGCGTCCAGGAGGGTGCTCTTCCCGCTCCCCGTGGGCCCGGTGATGGCGAAAAGCTCCACATCGGAGAAGTCCACCCCCTGCCGCTCCCGGTAGGGGCCAAACCCCTCAAGCTCCAGGCGCAAGGGCCTCAAGCTCCACCTCCTTGAGCACCTGGTTAAACCGCTCCAGAAGCCCTTCCTCCTCCCGCCCCCGTTCCTTCAGGTAGCGGTCGTAGGCCTCCACCAAACCCAGCTCCGGGGCCAAGGTCCCATTCCCCCCATCCTCAGGCCCTCCTGCGGTTTCCACCGCCAGGAGATGGGGAAGCCCCTGGAAGAGCCTCTCCTTCACCGCCGGGGAAAGCCGGCCCTCCACCACCACCCTGAGGTACCCGGGAAAGCGCTCCAGCTCGGGAAGCCTGCCGTCCAGCTCCTCGGGCTTCAGGCGGAGGGTTTTAAGGGGCTTCCCCCAGCGCTCCCTTATGGGGTGGACCCGGACGGGCCCCCTCTCGGGCACCTCCACCAGCAAAGCCCCCCGCTCCGCCTCCTCCCCTTCGCCGAAGTCCAGCTGGATGAGGCTTCCCGCATACCAGGCCACAGGGGCCTCGGAAACCTGTTGCTGGCGGTGGATGTGGCCCAAGGCCACGTAGCGGGCTCCCAGGGGCAAGGTGGAAGGGGGAACAGCGTAGCTTCCCGTAAGGTGGAAGACGAACTCCCCCGCCCCCGGGCGAACCCCCTCCAGGGCAAAGTGCCCCAGCATAAGAGGGCTTTCCAGGTTGGCGAGGATCCGCCGCATGGCCTCCGCGTAGGTGCGGTGGCGCTCCTCGGCCTCCTGCAGAACCTTTTTCACCAGGATACGCTCGGATACAAAGGGGAGAAGGGCCGCCCTGAGCCCTCCCACCTCCACCACCCCCCCTTCCTCCCGGAAAAGGGGCCTTCCCCGCACCGCCGCCCCCGCCAGGGCGAAGAGGGGGGCAAGGGCCTCGAGGCGCTCCTTGGGATCGTGGTTGCCGGCGATGACCAAGGCGGGCACCCCAAGCTCCCTAAGGCGCAGGAAAAACTCCACCGCCATGGCCTCGGCCTCGGCGGAAACCTGGGGGCGGTCAAAGAGATCCCCGGAAACCACCACCAGGTCCACCCCCTCCTTGGCCACCATCTCCAGAAGGATTTTCAACGCCTCCCCGATCTCGGGGGTGCGGTCCACACCCTTTAATACCTTGCCCAGATGCCAGTCCGCGGTGTGCAATAGGCGCACGGCTTCCATTATGCCAGCCACCGGTCTTCCGCCTTAATGGGTGTGGCCATGGTCCTCGGGAGGCCCACCCCTTCCCCCCTGAAAGAACCAGGCCGCCATCAGGGTGGTGAGGGGCACCGCCAGAAGAAGCCCCAAGGAACCCAGCACCATGGAGGCGATCTCCGCGGCAAAGGGCTCGGTGTTCAGGAGGAAGCGCAAGGGGGTGGGATCCCGGGTGAGGAGAAGAAAAAGGGGCAAGGAACCTGCGGCGTAGGCCAAGACCAGGGTGTTCACCAGGCTGCCGATGTGGTCGTAGCCCACCTCCATGCCCCTACGGTAAAGCTCTCCAAGGCCAAAGCGGGGGTTGGCGTGGGCTAGGGCCTGGACCACCGCCGCCTGGGTCACGCTCACGTCGGTCAAGGCCCCCAGCGTACCCACCACCACCCCCGCCAGGAAGAGGGAGAGGAGGTCCACACCCCCCCATTGCCTGAGGAGCAGGGCTTCCTCCGAGGCCAGGCCTGTAAACCCCATGCTTCGGGTGAAGAAGAGGGCCAGGAACAACACGAAGGCCACCGAGGCCAGGGTGCCCAACAGGGCAGCGGTGGTCTTGCGGTTTACCCCGTGGACCAGGTAGACGGTGAGAAGAAGCACCCCCACGCTTCCCAAAAAGGCGTAGAGAAGGGGATTCCCACCCGCCGCCACCCTGGGAACCACGAGGTAGACCACCACCAAAAGGCTCAGGAAGGTGCCTAGAAGCCCCCTAACCCCCTTCCCCCGGCCCAAAAGGGCTGCCAGAAAGGCAAATAGGCCCAAAAGGCCAAGGAGCCAGGGCATGCGATCCGGCTCGGCCACGTAGGTTTTACCGCCCTCCTGGTAGAGGACCACCCGCTGGCCCACCCGGTACCCGCCCCCGTCCACGGGTAGAAGGGCTTCCAGCCTCCCGCCCTCCACCTCCACCAGGGCCACACCCCGTTGGGCCTCGAGGGCCAGGATCCTTCCCACCAGATACCTTCCATCCCCCTGGGCTAAGGCGGGAAAAAGAAGGAGCCCCAAAAGTATCCAAGGGCGCATACCCCCACTCTACCCGGCCACGATGAAAACTTCTTCTCAACTTGCTATCCTAAGGCCATGGAGCGCTCCACCCGGCAACGGCGGGCCATCCGGGAGGCCTTTTTGGAGGCGGGCCGTCCCCTTTCCCCCCAGGAGGTCCTGGAGCTCGCCCGGAAGAAGGTGCCCTCCTTGGGCCTCGCCACCGTGTACCGCACCCTGAAGGGGCTGGTGGAGGAGGGATTCCTCACCCCGGTGGCCCTTCCCGGTGAACCCTCCCGCTACGAACCCGCAGGAAAGGGGCACCACCACCACTTTCTCTGCCGCCTTTGCGGAAGGGTGTATGAGCTTTTGGGCTGCGACCTGGCTTTGGAGGGCCCCCTGCCCCCGGGCTTCCTGGCCGAGGGGCACGAGGTCATGGTCTACGGCCGCTGCCCGGAGTGCACCTAGTCCCACGCGGGGTAGGCCTCCTTGGGCCTACTCCAACGCACCTCCTCCAAGGCCCCGTCAAAGCGCAGGATGGCCGCCAGCCGGGCCCGGGAGTACACCCGGTAGGGTTCCTTGGGGATGAAGGCGGTCACGATGTCCACGTGCCGCGGGGTGGCGTACTCCAGCACCACATGCAGGGGAAGCTTCAACCGGGGAGGAAAGATCATGTAGCCCAAGACCAGCATCCTTTGGTCCTCGGGGTAGATGGCCAGCTCCCTGCCCCATTCCAAGGCCCTGAGCACATCCAGCTCGGTGAAGCCCTCCTGAAGCATGTGCTTGGCCACATGGGGCCCCAGGCGGTAGCGGCCTTCCCGGAGGTGGGGGAGAAGGTCCGTTAACCTGCGAAACTTCCTCACGCAAACCCACCCCCTTTGCCTCAGTCTAGGGCCAGGCATAGGGAAAAGTGTGGGCTTTAGCGGTAAGGACCCAGGGCCCCAGGGTCCCGCACCGCTAAAAAGGCCCCGTAGACCCGGCTTGCCCCTGCCTTAAGGAGGGCTTCCTTGGCCCTTAAGAAGGTGGTCCCGCTGGTGAGGACGTCGTCCACGAGAAGCCAGCTTCCCTCCACCCGCAGCACGGGAACAAATAGATCCTCGGGCAGGCGGCGCCGGGCCCGGCCCCGGGTGGGCTGGCTTGGAGTGTAGCGCGCCCGCCGCAAAACCCGGAGGTAGGGAAGCCCAAGGCGGGCTGCCAGGATCCGTCCCAGGAGCTCTGGGGGATTGTAGCCCCTAACAACCAACCGGGGAAGCAGGGTGGGGACGGCGGTGACCCCGGAAAGCCCCCAGCCCTGGGCCAAGACCGCCTCCGCCAAGGGTTCGGCCAGGAGGGGGGCAAGGCCGAACCGCCTGCCGTACTTCAAGGCCCGCACCATCCCTCCCACCCGCCCGTAAAGGCCCAGGTAAACCATCTCCCCCGCGGCAAAGGCCTTAAGGCCCTGGCGGCAGGCGGAGCAAAGAAGGGGTGCATCCAACTTCCCCCCACATCCCGGGCAGGCATGGCCCAATAGGCCCTCAAGAAATCCCCAAAGCATCCCGTAAGGCTTCGTCAAAGGGTGGGTAGAGGATCCCCTTCTCCGTGATGATGCCCGTAAGGTAGCGATGAGGGGTAATGTCAAAGGCAGGATGGTAGGCAGCCACCCCCAAGGGGGCGAGGCGCACTCCCCTTAGCTCCAAGACCTCCTCGGGGGAGCGTTCCTCTATGGGGATCCCCTGCCCACTTTCCAGGCTTGGGTCCACGGAGGAAAGGGGCAGGGCGGCATAGAAGGGAATCCCGTGGTGGTGGGCGAGAACCGCCAGGGTATAGGTGCCGATTTTGTTGGCAAAGTCCCCGTTCAGGGCCATGCGGTCCACTCCCACGATGACCGCATCCACCCGGCCCTGGGTCATGAGGAAGCCCGCCATGTTGTCCGCGATCAAGGTGGCGGGAACCCCAGCCTTCTTTAGCTCGTAGGCGGTGAGCCTGGCCCCTTGCAGGTAGGGCCGGGTTTCATCCACCCAGACATGGGAAACCCGCCCCTGGCGGTGAGCCTCCACAATAGCCCCCAAGGCGGTGCCGTACCCCCCCGTGGCCAGGGGGCCGGTGTTGCAGTGGGTGAGGACCTGGCCCCTTAGCACCTTGGCCCCATTTAGGCTTATGGCCCTTTCCGTTTCCTCCACCTCCCGCCAGATGGCCTGGGCCTCCTTAAGGCTTCCCGCCAGGTTCCCCCAGTGCGGGCGCATCCGATCCAGGGCGTAGAAGAGGTTCACCGCCGTGGGCCGGCTCTGCCTTAGAAGGCGGTCCGCCCCCTCAGGGTCCTCCCCGCTCAGGTGGGCCAGCACCATGCCATAGGCGGCGGAGACCCCGATGGCCGGGGCCCCCCGCACCACCATGGCCCGGATGGCTTCCGCCATCTCCTTGGCGGTGCGCACGGGAACCCAGATCTCCTCGAGGGGAAGCTTCCTCTGGTCCAGAAGCCAGAAGACCCTTTCCTTCTCATCAAAGCGAAAGGGCAGGATCCTTTCCACCCCTAAAGCCTAACGCAGCCTTAACACCTTGTCGTCGTTGGGGCGCACCTGGCCCCGGCCATCGCGGTTGGAGGTGGTGACGTAAAGGGCTTCATCGGGACCCACCTGCACCTCCCTCAGGCGGCCAAAACCCGAAAGGGCCGTTTCCACCCGCGCCACCCGCCAGTGGCCCTTGTCCCCGTCCAGTACCAGCCGCAAGAGGGCCTGCCCCCTGAGGCCCGCCACGTACAGGTCCCCCCTCCAGAAGGCCAGGTTTCCGGGAGGGAAACCCTCGGGCCAGAAGTGAAGAGGGTCGCGGTAGCGGGGGTCGTCCCCCCGTCCCACCACCCGGGGCCAGCCGTAGTTGCCCCCCGCCACGATCACATTCACCTCGTCATAGCCGAAGCCCTGTTCCCCGCTGGGCCCGTGCTCGCTGGCAAAAAGCTCCCCGGTCCTCGGGTGCCAGGCCAGGCCCTGGGGGTTGCGGTGGCCATAGCTATAGATCTCGGGCCTGGCTCCGGGACGGTTCAGGAAGGGGTTCCCCGGTGCCGGCTTGCCTTCCGGGGTGATCCTGAGAACCTTACCCCCCAAGGAGGACAGGTCCTGGGCCAGCTCCCGCTCGTACACCTCCCCTGTGGTCACGTACAGCATCCCATCGGGACCGAAGGCGAGCCGTCCCCCGGAGTGCAGGCCGTGAAAGCGGGCGGGAATGCCGTCCAGGACCACCCGGTCCAGCACGCCCCTATTCCCTTGGTGCCTCAGGCGCACCACCTGGTTCCTGAGGCCTCCTTCCTCCACCGTGCGGTAGGCGTAGAGGTAGGGCACCCGGGGAAACTGGGGATGGAGGGCGAGGCCAAGAAGCCCCGACTCCCCCCGGTGGTAAACGGGAAGCTCCGCGTAAAGCGAGGCCCTTCCCCCCTGCACCCACTGAATCCGCCCCGGCCGTTCGGAGACCAGGAAGCTCCTGTCGGGTAAAAAGGCCAAGGCCCAGGGCACCTCGAGGCCCCCCACCACCTCCTCCACCCGAATCCCCTGCGCCCGAACCAGGGAAAGCCCCAAAAAACCCAGGAGCACCCGCCTGCGGGAAACCATGCCCACCCCCTTTGGGGGAAGCCTAACACACGAACCTGGCACCCAGGGTGTACCCCGCACACCCCTGGAGGCCAGGGGAACCTAGGCCTTGGGATCCAAAATCACCTTCACCGCCTGCCCCGAGGCCAAGAGGCCAAAGGCCTCCCGGTACTGGCTCATGGGCAGGCGGTGGGTGATGAGGGGGGTAAGGTCCACCCGGCCCGAGTAGACCAAGGCGGTGCCCTGCATCCAGGTCTGCCAGAGCCTTCTTCCCGCGATGCCGTAGGCGGTGATCCCCCGCATGACCAGCTCCCCCGCCAGGTCAAAGCGAATGGGGTCCGAGGGAATGCCCAGGATCCTGGCCTCCCCCCCCGGGATCAAGGCCTTAAGCCCCTGGTGGATGGCCACCTCATTCCCGGAAAACTCCAGGAGGACCTCCACCCCGCTTCCCGTCACCTCCTCCACCACGGCAAGGAGATCCTCCTCCAGGGGGTTCACGAGCCGGTCGGCGTAGGGCCTGGCGAAGTTCAGGCGGTAGGGGTTGGGGTCGGATACCAGGATAGGCCCGGCCCCGCTGGCCCGGGCCACCATGGCCGCCATCAGGCCGATGGGCCCCGCCCCGGTGATGAGGACGCTTTTCCCGGAAACCCCGCTTCCCGCGTACACGGTATGCACCGCATTGCCGAAGGGCTCCAGGATGGCCCCCACCTCAAAGGGCAGGTCCTTGGGGTTCACCCAGGCGTTTTCCGCCGGCACCACCACGTACTCGGCAAACCCGCCGTCCCGGTCCACCCCCAGGATCTGGGTGTTGAGGCAGACATGGTAGTTGCCCGTGCGGCAGGCGGGGCAGGCATGGCAAACAACATGGCTTTCCAGGCTCACGTGGTCCCCCACCTGGGGCCTTTTCACTCCGGGCCCCACCCGTTCCACCACCCCGCTGAACTCGTGGCCGGTGATGAGGGGAGGCTTGATCCGGCCCCTCGCCCAATGGTCCCACCGCCAGATGTGGAGGTCGGTGCCGCAGATGCTGGCAGCCTCCACCCGCACCAGGATCTCCCCCGGGCCCGGCTCGGGCACGGGGCGTTCCACCAGGGTTAGGCCCTCTTCCGGGGCCAGCTTGGCCAAAGCGCGCATACCTGGGCCATGCTACCACCGGTAAAGGGCACCCACGCCAAAGCGGGTGGTGTCCGCCGCCTCGAGGCTAAAGCTCAAGCCCAACGCCGGGGTAAGGTCGTACCCCAGGGTGAAGGTGAAGCGGGCAAGCCTGCCATCCCCTGGCAGGAAGGTGGAGCCCAGGGAAAAGGTGAGGCCATCCCGGCGGTACTGGGCGCTCAGGGTCTGCTCCCCCCTGAGGTCCAGCTCGTAGCCCAAGAAGAGCTCGGGGCTCAGGTACTTGCCCACGGAAAAGCGGGTTTCCTCCAGATCTCCCCCCTGGAGAAGGGGAAGCTGCACCTGGAAGCGGTCAAGGCCCAAGGAACGGGCGAGCTCCCGCTCCAGCTGGCCCAGCACCAGGTTCTCCAAAGCGGCCCCCAGGGCCACCTGGGGAAGGGTTTCCGCCAGCCGGGTGACATCGGGGGTACCCAGGGTGAGGAGAGCGTAGATCTCGGGCTCACTGAGGGCGGGATCCGAGGTGAAGTGGGGCTCGAGGCGCACCTTCACCCGGCCGTTTTCCCGCAAAAACTCCCCCGTGGCCTCCAGGAAGACCTTGTGGCCCCGGGTTTCCGTCTGGGCCTTAAGGCGAAACTCGGGGAGGATGCCCCGGTCCGGGAAAAAGCGCAGGAAGCTTGCCGTGGAATCCAGGGTAAAGAGGGAATCCCAGAGGCGGAAGTTACCCCACAGGGCCTCCACCTGTCCCGACAGGTAGGGGTCGGTGTAGCTTCCCCCCAGAAACACCTCCCCCTTGAGCTCCCCCTGGGCCAGGCTTTCCTGCACCAGGACTCCCCTTTCCGCATACACCCGCACCCCCTCGAAGACCAGGGGCACGGGGGTGGGCTTTCCCGCCCCGCTTCCCCCCAGCTCCACCCCCCCCTGGGTCAGCTCCTTGGCCCTTGCCTCCGGCAGGGCCAGCCTGGCCCGAAGGACCTCGGCGTTGCCCGTGAGGTGGTAGGTGCCCTTCTCCTCGTAGAGGAAGAAGCTCTTCACGTCCAGAAGGCCCTCTTGCAGGTAGTACCGGGGATAGTAAAGGGGAAGGCGGCCGTAGCCGGCAAGGCGCAAGGGAAAGAGGGTTCCCTGGGCCTGGGCCTCCCCAAGGCGGATCTCCACCCCGTAGCCCGGGTAGCGGAAGGCTACCTCCGCCGGGGTTTCCTCCTTCAGCCCGGGCAGGGTAACCACGCCCTTGGCGCTAACTTGAAATTCCTCCAATCTGCCCTCGAGGCCCAGCCTGGCCTTCCCGGGGAAGGGAGCCAAAAGGGTGAGCTCCCCCTCCGCCCGCGCCCCCCCGTTCAAGGAGAGTAGCCCCTGGGGAAGGTATCCCGCCACCGGCCCCAAGCGGAAGCGGAAGTCCTTGAACTCCACCTGGAAACCCTCCCCCTTAAGCCTCAGGAGGAGGCTTCCCGAACCCTCGGGCCGGTACGGCTTTAAGGGGGGCACCACCTGGAGCACCGGGGTGAAGACCGTGTCCTTGAGGCTTAGGTAAAGGTCGCTTCCCTCCGGGCTCCAGTACCCCCCGCCCTCCCAGCTTCCCCGGCCCAGAAGGCGGAGCCGGTCCACCAGGACCCGGCCTCCTTCCAGGCGGAAGACCGCCTGGCCCTTAAGCTCATCCCCAGCCCCCACGAAGCGCAAGGCCTCCCCCACCAGGACCCCCTCGCCCCGCAAGGGGTGGGAAAGGGGAAGGCGGAGCCGCACCGCCCCCGTCCAGTAGGCCTCCCCCTCCAGGGGCCCCGCCACCGCCATGAGGAGGAGATGGAGGGGAAAGCCCCGGAGGGAAGCGGAAAGGTCCAGCCGATCCCCCTCGAGGGCCACTTGGAAGGGACTTTGCCCAAGCTGCCCCTCCCCCTGCACCAACCCAGGACCCAAAGCTCCCGCGAAGAGGAAGGGCAGGCGGCTTCCCGCCACCTCCGCCTCCCCCTCCAGCCGGCCCTGGGCCCGGGTACCCTCCAGGGCCAGCTCCCCGGAAACCACCCCCTTCAGATACGGAGCGTAGCGGCCCACGAGATCCTCCAAGGCCGCTCCCTCCAGGCGAAGCCTGCCGCTAAGGGGAAGAAGCCTTCCTTTGGCGGTGATCCGGCCCACCGCTCCCTCCAACGCCCCCTCCACCTGGTATCCTTCCCCAAAAACCCGGCCCCGGAAGCGGCTTTCCAGGGGGGGAAGGGGAAGGTCCACCCGAACCTCCCCGGCAGGGGGATAGGTAAGCTCGCCGGCAAGGTAGGGACCCTCCGCCCGGAGCCTGGCTTCCAAAAGCCTCCCCTCCACCTCCAGGGCCTGTTCCCCCGCCCGGTAGGAAACCCGGTAGGCCCCTCCAAGATCCACCTCTCCCTGAAGCCTCCCCGCCCCCGCCGCCCACCAGGAAAAGGCAGGATGCTCCCCCAAGAGGCGCACCCGGTCCTTCGCCCCTTCCAGGCGCAAGCGGAAGCCGGAAAGGTCCAAGGCCAAGGCCCCCTCCACCTGGCCCCCGGCATAGGCCAAGGCCCCTTCCCCTTGGGGGCTGGTCAGGGTCAGGGACAGATCCTTCAGGTTCACGCTGCCCTCCAGGGGCAGGCCCACCCCGGGCACCCGGTACTCCAGAAGAAGCCTATCCCCCTGCCCCAAAACCCCAAGGCCTCCGGGCAACAGGGCTTTAAGGATCCTGCCCTCCCCTTCCGCCTGGCGGGCCGCCAGGTCCAGGCGCACTTCCCCCACCTCCAGACGAGGCCAGGCCAGGCGCACCCTTTCCCCCAAAACCTCCCCCTGGAGTTCGGGAACCTGTTTGCCGGAAAGCTCCAGGCTTCCCTCCTTAAAGGCCACCTTTCCCTTCCAGGCCTCCTGCCAGGCCACCTGCCCCTCGAGGTCCCCGTGGAACCCCAGGGTGAGCCCTTCCCTTCCGTACCGCCCTTCCACCTCAGCCCTCCGGCCCCAGGCCAGGAGGGCCAGGTTCAACCCCACTTCCCGCCAGGGACCCTCCATTCTGCCGGAAAGGGTCAAGGGACCATAGCGGAACCCCTCAAACTGGAAGGCCACGCCCTTAGGCCCCACCTCGCCGGAAACCCCCGCCCCGGAAACCCCCACCTGGAAGCCCTGAAGCCCCTTAAGGGAAAGCGCCACCTCCCCGTAGCGGTACTGGCCCTTAAGCCACTCCCCGGGATAAACCCCATGGGCCCAAAGCTCCCCCAGGCCCCGGGGCAGGGCCCCGGCGTAGCGGTAGGCCAGGCGGAAGGGGGAAAGATCCAGCCGCCCGGAAAGGGGAAGCCCCTCTCCCAAAAGATCCAGGCCCAGCCCCTCTCCCCGGGCCAGGACCGCTCCATAGGGAGTGGAAAGCCTGCCCTCCCCCGTAACCCTTCCCGGGTACCCCTTTTCCGCCAGGTAGCGGTACTGGCCCTGGAAGGCCACGCCCTGGTACGCCAGGCTCCCTGAAGCCCAGGCCTCGAGGCCCGGGCACCTCCCCAAGGGCAAAGGCAGGCAGAACCCTCCCTCCCATAGGCCCTGCCAGGCCCCCTCCCCCTGGAGCTGGAACAAGCCCGCCCCGAGGTCCACCCTTCCAGCAAGCCCCCCCTGGGGCAGGAGGTAGCGGAGGGTGAGGAGGCCGGAAAGCCCCTTCCGGTAGCGGGCTTCCCCCATAAGCCCCGGCCCCTGGAAGCTCCCCACCACCTCCCCATCCCGGTACCTCACCCCCACCTTCTCCCCAAGCACCTCCCCCAGAAGCTCCGCCCCAAGAGGCCAGAGCCAGGCCTTCCCGGATAGCCGTCCCTCCGGACGCTCCAGGCTTACCTGAAGGGCCTCCTGCCAGGGCCCATCCGCCTCCGCCTTAACCCGCACGGGAAGGCCAAAGGGGGCGAGGTCCCGGTCCAAGTCCAGGACCAGATGCCCCTCCGCAAGCCTCAAGCGGAAACCCTCCGCCTCCCCCACCAGGGAAAGGGCCTCCACCCCTAAGGGCCCGCCCCGGTAGCGGTAGGCAAAGCGGAAGGGCAAAACCTCCCCGTTCCCCAAGAGGCTTCCCTGGCCCTCGAGGTGGCCCAAGGTCTGACCCCCGGAAAACCCAGGCCACCCCGCTTGAAAACTCCCCTGGGCTTCCAGCCGGGCCTGGCCCAGCTCCAGGCGGTATTGGGCCTTTCCGGAAAGGAAAAGGTCCTCCAGGGTTGCTTCCGCCGCCACCTCCCCCGGAAGGTCCTTGCCCTTTAGGGTAAGGTGCAAAGGCCCTTCCCCCTCCCCCTTTAGGAGAAGCCCATGCCCCTCCCCCCAAAGCCTTCCCCGATACCCCTCCGGGCCCCAGGAAAGATCCAACCGAAGGACCATTCCCTCCACCTTGCCCTCGCCCTGCGCCGAAAGGTGCCAGGCCCCGTCGTACCGGGCCATCAAGGCCAAGGGCGCCTCCCAGGAAACCTCCGCCCGGGTTCCCTCCCCCTCTAGGCGCAAGGGCCCTTCCTGCTCCAGGTAGCGGAGGCTCTTAAACCTTCCCTCCCCCCGGTAGCGGCTTCCCTCAAAGGCCCACGCCACCTCCCCTTCCCCATACGGGGAGGCATGGCGCAGGGTACCCTCCCCCCTCAAGGCCAAGAGGTTTACCCGGCCCGCAAGCTCCGTCCACCCAAGCCCCTCTTGCTGGTAGCGGGCTTCCAGGGCTACACCCTCCAAGGAACCTCTAAGCCCAAGCCCCACAGGACCGTAGCGGAAACTCCCCTCCACCTCCCCTTGAAGCCCGGGCCCCAGGTGGAACCTACCCTCCCCGGACACCTCCCCTAGCCCCCAGAGCCTCCCCTCCTTGGGAGCCCAGGCCAAACCCGCATCCCGATCGGCGAGGAGGAGGCGGAGAATCCCTTCCCGGTAGTCCAGGACCAGGGATTCCGCTCCATAGCGCACCCGCGCCCAGGCCTCCCCTTCGCCAGAAAGGGTCAGCCTTCCCCCCGCCCTTCCCGCAAGGGAAAGGCCCAGGGCCCGGGCCAAAGGGGCCACCTCCTCCAGGGAAAACCTCACCTCCTCCCCCGTTAGCGCCGCCTCGCCGCCCTCCCACCTTAGGGCCAGGAAGGGCTTACCCTGGTATTCCCCCTGGAAGGTGAAGGGCAGGCCGGCAAAGTTCCCCTCCCCCTTCCCCGCCACCTGAAGCCCCTGGCCCTGGAAACTCCCCGCAATCCTTCCCTCCCTTCCCAGGGCAGCAAAGGGCAAGGCCAGGCTACCCCTATAGCTAGGTCCCTCCCCCTCGAGGGACAAGGGACCTTGCAACCGGTAGCGAAGACCTCCCTCCTCGGTCCACACCTGGCCCGAAAGGGGCAGGCCGCCAAAGTAGGGAAGCCGAGTCTCCCCGGAAAGCCCCAGGCGGAAGGCCCGCCAGGGCCCTTCCCCTTCCGCCTTTAGGCGCACTCCTAGCCCGTTTTTCTCGTACTCTCCCCGCACCGCCAAGGAAAGCCCTTCCGGGGAAACCTGGCCCTCTCCCTGGAAGTAGGGCCCAGAAAGCCTTGCCTGGGCGGAAAGAAGTTCCTCCCCGGTGAAAAGGACCTCCCCATAGGGGCTTTCCAGCCTAAGCCTTCCACCCCGGGTGCCCCAGGTGCCGCTGGCCCGTGCGGGAAGCCCCCAAGGGGAGAGGTCAAAGGCCTCCGCCTGGAGCAGAAGGCTTAGCTCCTCCTCGTACCCTCCCAGGAGACGAAGACCCGGAGCCTGGCCCTGGAAGCGGAAGCCCGCCCCCCGCCCCACCAGGCCGAGCCTTAGGTCCAGCTTCTCCAGGTGGGCCTGGGCCTGGTAGGCAAGCCCCAGGAGGTCCAGCTTCCCTGCCATCCGCACCGGACCCACATAGGGAACCTCCCCCTGCCCCCTTACCCTTAGATCCCGCCAGCCTCCCTGAGCCTCCACGCGGCCATAGGGAGAGGAAAGGCTAAGCTGGCCTCGTTCCAGGGTACCCTCCGCCTGGAAGCGGCCGGAAACCCCTCGGTACCTCCAAGGAAGGGCCAGGTGGAAGGGATACCGCCCGGCGAACTCCAGCCTCCCCACCCCCAGCACTTCCAAACCTTTCCGGTCCAGACGGAAGGCCAAAGGAGGCACCTCGAGGCCCTCCGGCAGGGGAGGGAGGAACCTACCCGCAATCCGCAGCTCCGGGTAGACCTCCCCTTCCCCCTGGGCGTACCCCTTTAGCCCCGCCAGGACCAGCCTTCCACTCTCCCCCTGCAAAACCCCTGCCAGCCAAGGGGTTTCCACCCGGGCCCAGCCCTGGAAGCCCCCATCATAGAGGAGGTCGGCCCCAAGGACCAAGGGTCCCAGCCGCGCCCTTCCCCTCAGGCTTAAGCCCCCTTGATAGCGCAGGAGAAGGTCCTGGGCCTTCAAGGTGAGGCCCGGCTTTGGGCCGTAAGCCCCAGCAAAGGGGAGGCTTCCCCAGGGGGTCATGAACCTTCCCTGGATCTCCGCCCCCAGGCGGCGCAGGTTCCCTTCCGCCTCCAGATAACGGCCCTTCAGGGCAAGCCTTCCCGAAAGCTCGCCATCCCGGTACAGGGCTTGCCCGGAAAGACGGAACTCGTCCAGGGCGTGGATGGGCAGGTCCCGCAGGCGCAGGGCCAGGATCCCACCCCGGTACTCCCCCTCCCCGTGAGGGGTTTGGAAACGGTAGGCCCCACCTTCCTGCCACACCCATAGAGGAAAGCCCGTGTAAGGGGAAGCGTAGCGCAGGTGGGCCTGAAGCCTTCCCCCTAAAAGCCTTCCCTCCCCTTCCAGGCTCCCCACCTGCAAGGGCGTGGGGGAAAGCTTTAGCCCAAGCTGGCCCCAGCTCCCCCCAAGGGCCAGAGGACCAAGCCTTCCCGAAACCCGGTCCCCTTCCCCCGCCACCTCCCCCGAAAGATCCAGGGGCCGGAAGAAGGGAAGGTGCACCCCAGGGCTTTGCACCCGGGCCTGCCACTGGCTTCCGTCGCTTTCAAAGGCCACCTGGGCCCATCCCTCTAGGGGCCTGGGCCAGGCCACCTGGCCCTGGGCTTCCGTGCGGTTTCCCTGGCCCTTGAGGACAACCCTGCTTCCCAAGGAGTCCTCCAGGCTCGCCTGGTAGCCCTGGCCCATCAGGCCAAAGCCCAGCCGGTAGGTGCGGTCAAAAAGCCTGCCCTCCGCCTCGGCCTTCAGGGAGAAGACCCGGTCGAAGGAAAGGGTTCCCCGGTGGCGGAAGGGCTCGGAGAGAAACCGCCCCTCCCCCCAAAACCTCCCCTTGACCCGGATCCGGTCCCAGCCTTCCCCCTCAAGCCGAAGCTCCCCATCCCCCTCCACCGGCAGGGAAAGGCGGTAGTGCCGGGCCAGGGCGGGAAGCCGGGGCCGGCCCGTGAGAAAGAAGCGGTAGCGTTCCGCCTTCAGGTCCACCTCGGCCCTTGCGGAAAGGGGCCCCTCGAGGCCCACCCCCTGAAGCCTGGCCTCCACCCGGTCCTCCCGGAAGGCCACCTCCCCCTTGACCCCGGTGAGGAGGAAGCCCACCAGCTCCACCACCCCGCCCTCTACCCGGTTCTCCCCCTCCAGTCCTCCGGGCCCAAGGCGCCAGCTCCCCCAGAGCCTGCCCCCTTTCAGCCCCTCGTAGAAGAAGGAAAGCCCCCGCACCTCTCCCTGGTAGCGCACCTCCCAGGCGGAGAGGTCCGGGGCCAGGGCCCTGGCCTCCCCCTGGAAGCTCCCCCCGGGGAGCCGGGCCACGAAGGTATAGGGGT